>DATHFS010000485.1:0-3013 GCA_035317975.1 Cyclobacteriaceae bacterium
GCGTTGATGTAAAGAATTTTGATCCGGACTCGCTTCGCAGCCGGATCGGTGTATTGTTTCAGGATTATGCAAGTTACGAACTGACCATCCGCGAAAACGTGGTCATGGGCAGGCCGGATGTCCCGGCCGACGACCAGCGGGTGATGAAAGCCTTGCGGGACTCGCGCAGCGAATGGCTGGTGAAGAAGATGCCAAACGGACTTGATTCCAAAGTGGGAAGGCTCTTCGAAGGAGGCCACGACTTGTCCGGCGGCGAATGGCAGCGTCTTGCGCTGGCCCGCATCATGTACCGCGACGCCGACATTTGGATCCTGGATGAGCCCACCTCTTCACTAGACCCCGAAGCAGAAGCGGGGATCTTCGCCGAACTGAAGGAAAACCTGAAGGGACGCATTGGCATTGTGATCTCACATCGCTTCTCAACCGTACGGATAGCAGACCGGATTGCAGTAATTGCCGACGGGCACGTGACCGAATTGGGTACGCACGAAGAATTGCTTGAGGCGCAAGGGCGTTATGCGAAGTTGTTTGAGCTGCAGGCGGCGGGGTACCGATGAAGATCATTTCCAGCAGATTCGCTTTTAATGCGGATGATATTTCCCGCAGATCGCGCAGATTTACGCAGAATTACTCAACATAAATTTTGGTCCAGGCGAATTGACCCCACAAACAAAAAAATGAAATGTCATACCGGGCGAGCACGAGATTGCCGACGAAGTGATGGACGATATTCGACCCGGTACCCAGCGGCTAACAATGTAGTGAAGGAGCTATGAAATGCCCCAGTGCGTTCCCACGGGGTACCGGGTCAAGCCTGACTTATCTTTCATAGTTGATCACGTGGTTGCCCGGTATGACATTCCATAGTTTTGTTTGAGCGCATAGTCATGGGATTACCACCCAACACTAACAATGATGAAGACCAAAATTATCCTTTTCATTGTGGATGAAATAAATGTAAATTCAAACCTCTTCTAAATAAAAATACGTAATAATCACTCTGATGGAGGAAAAAAAACTAAGGAGCAGCAACTGGTTTGGCCGCAAAGGCAAGGATGGTTTTATCTACCGGGCCTGGATGAAAAACCAGGGCATACCGGATTATGAATTCCGGAACAAACCCATTATCGGTATCTGTAATACATGGAGTGAACTTACACCCTGCAATGCCCATTTCAGAGAACTTGCAGAATCAGTGAAGCGGGGTATTTCAGAAGCAGGCGGTTTTCCGGTAGAGTTTCCGGTCATGTCGCTGGGCGAAACATTGATCAAGCCTACTGCGATGTTGTACCGCAATTTGGCGAGCATGGATGTAGAAGAATCTATCCGGGCCAATCCGATAGACGGCGTTGTACTGTTGTGCGGGTGCGATAAGACCACTCCCTCGCTGGTAATGGGTGCGTGCAGTGTCAATCTCCCTACCCTCGTAGTTTCCGGTGGCCCGATGCTGACGGGGCGGTATAAGGGGGCAAGCATCGGGACCAGCGATATCTGGCGTCTCCATGATGCGATCCGCGAAAATAAAATTGAAGAAGAAGAAGTGATTTCAATGGAAGCTGCCATGTGCCGAAGCCGCGGCCATTGTGCGGTGATGGGTACTGCCTCCTCGATGGCCTGTATGGTCGAGTCGCTGGGACTCTCCTTGCCCGGCAACGCCGCTATCCCGGCTGCGGATTCCAGGCGGAAAGCACTGGCGCAACTTTCCGGATTGCGCATTGTTGACATGGTGCGGGAGGATTTGAAATTGTCGGATATCCTTACGCGCCGTGCATTTGAGAATGCGATCAAGGTCAATGCCGCAATTGGCGGTTCAACCAATTTTGTCATCCACTTATTGGCGATTGCGGGAAGAATTGGAGTTCCCCTTACCCTCAATGACTTCGATGCCTTGTCAGCCAACATTCCACTCATAGCAAACCTTCAACCCTCCGGTGCTTTTTTCATGGAGGATTTGTATTACGCCGGAGGATTGCCCGTCGTCTGCAAAGCACTCGATGGCATTCTCCATCCCGATTGCCTCACGGTCAATGGAAAAACGATAAAGGAAAATTATAAAGATGCCGAAGGGTACAACAAGGAGGTGATTACAACGGTTGATAAGCCCTTCAATACTGCCACTGGGCTTGCTATTTTGAATGGTAATTTATGCGAGGCCGGCGCCGTGATAAAACCATCAGCAGCCAGCGCCCATTTGATGCACCATACCGGAAAGGCCGTTGTGTTTGAAAACATTGAAGATTATAAAGCACGGATTGACACCGACGAACTTGACGTGGATGAAAAAAGTATTCTCGTCCTGAAGAACGTGGGTCCAAAAGGGTACCCTGGAATGCCGGAAGTCGGAAATATGGGATTGCCTAAAAAACTATTGGCAAAAGGAATTAAGGATATGGTCCGCATTTCCGATGGAAGGATGAGTGGAACAGGCTTCGGGACGGTCGTCCTGCATGTCTCCCCCGAGGCGGCCACCGGGGGGAATTTTGCTGTGATCCAAACCGGAGATTTGATCACCCTGGATGTACCGAAGCGTACGCTGACCGTTGCCGTTACCGATGAAGAATTAAAGAAAAGAAAAAAACTATTTAAAGCCGTGCCGCCTGTTACCGAAAGAGGGTACGTGAACCTGTATATCAATCATGTTCAGCAAGCCCATTTGGGAGCCGATATGGATTTTTTGGTTGGAAATTCGGGGAGCAAGGTGTCAAGGGATTCCCATTGAAGATTCCCGCAGATCGCAGAATTGTTTCCCGCAGATCTCGCGGATTCTCGCAGATTTGCAGAATTGAAATTGACCGGCATAAATATTTTCCACAGATCTGGCAGATCACGATGGAATGGCGCAATTTTCCTCGCTGAGCGACGTAGTATTGCAACTGGCCCAGTCACTTCCGCGGGCTTACGCAAAATTGAATTTATTCTGCGTAAATCTGCGAGATCTGCGGGAAACAAAATTCGTGATTTGAAAGCAGAGGTAGTTATCAATCTTGAGTCTGAACTCGGTGAAGGACCGGTT
>DATHFS010000486.1:0-6066 GCA_035317975.1 Cyclobacteriaceae bacterium
TATCAACACCTTCTATTTTATTATTCACCCAGGCTCCCAGGTTTTCATACGGCACCCAGGGATGATTAAAACCTTCAACAGCGAAAAAGCGGTAAGCAAGATCAGTAAACAAAAGGATTAGTAAACTGAAAATGAGTTGAAATGAAAAGCTTTTATTCCTGATTAGAAAGGCTACAAGGTAAGTAACCGATAATTGCGCCAGTACATTCTGAAACCGGAAAACGATTTTCCCGGGGCCAATACAGTAAAGTGCCCATCCGAAAAACAGCAACAGGAGCGAACGTTTCAGCGCATGAATCAATATTACTTTATCGGAGTCTCCTTTTTTTATTCTGTTCGCGACCGCAAAGGGGATAGCTACCCCGACAATAAACATAAAAAAAGGCTGGATCAGATCCCAAAAATGCAATCCATGCCATTCATGGTGTGTGAAAGTGATGCCGATAAATTGCCCAATACCTCCTTCCATGGATTCAAAATGTCCATAAAACCTGGCCCCTTCGCCTACCAGGAGAAACATGGTTATGCCGCGAAACAAATCCACGGAGGTCATCCTTCCGGGTAGGGAAGAAGGAGGATAGGGTGAAAGTTTATCCATTTAAGTTTTACATAAATATGGATAAAAAAATCAGAACAAATCGGAGATCACTCTTACAATTCATTCTACATTCAAGAGGAATGGATAATACACGGCAGACGTTTCACCCTTTTCCTTTTCGGTTAGCTATATCCAAAAAGCCAACTCCAAGGCCACCACCCGACCAGACTAATGAATGTATCATTGCCTTCTGTGCCATGTCCGGGGGTAGACCCGGGTTCTTAAAATAGACCAGGAAGGGATACATGTAAGGGTAGTAATCAATATGCTCCCACTGACGGATCATGAACCCGAAGGTGAACAACGCCAATCCGATTCCCATGGGAATAATAAAATTTCCAAAACGGAGGCTGAGCCAATATTGAATTACCAGGATTGCCAAAACCGACACATACATTTTTATGGAAACAGAAATCATTTCGCTCCAGGGAACGGGATGAGAAAAAAATTGAAACTGGTCCTGAAGCAGCGCCGTACCGTATCCGCACACAACAATGAAGAAATTAAATAAAACAAAGCACCCCGCAATCATAACGTGAACCACCAGGAACTTGGAAAAGAAAATATCAGCGTAAGACCGCGGCAATGCGTACACCTGCTTCCATGTACCATTTCGATATTCTATCTGTACAACCAGACTCGTAACAAGAATAACGTACATGATCAACAAGAAGAACGACGCGATTTGCCAGTTGTACTCAAGGAAAACTTTCCAGGGATCGGATTGGAGGACGGGGATGAAGTAATCCGGCCTGCCAACACACTTGAATACGTTGATCACCGGTGTAAAGGCGGCTCCGATCACCGTTAACCAAAACGCTGCGGTTTTTTTACTTTTTAAGAATTCCGCTTTCGTGTTCAGAAGGAAGGATTGGGTCATGATGTTATGATTTGGATAAATTGATCTTCGAGATTGGTTTGGGTAAAGCCGGCTTTGTAAATTCTGATTTTCTGTTGTACGAGGAACCCGATCAGTTCCGGGGTCTGGTCCTTGCTAATTCGCACTACGCTCAATCTTGAATCATCTATTTTCCTGACATCGAATTTATTTTCCAGTACGACCAGCGCCCTGTCGACATCTTCAGCTTCGATCTCAAATGTGGAATGTTCCGATCTTAATTCTTGCAACGCCTTCCGCGCTCCCTGAAACAACAGATGTCCTTTATGAATGATACCAAAATGGGTCGCTACTTTTTCCACTTCACTCAGCAAATGGCTGGATATAAGAATGGTCTTGTTAAATTCCTGATGAAGCCTTTTAATAAGGTGCCGGGTTTCGATAATGCCTTGCGGGTCGAGGCCGTTGGTGGGCTCATCGAGAATGAGCAATTCAGGGTCATGTACGAGGGCAAGTGCAATCGCCAACCTTTGTTTCATGCCTAAAGAATAGGTCCTGACCACCTGGTTGCGGGCATCGTAAAGTCCTGTTATTTCCAATACTTCCTTTATGCGCTTTTTTTCAGAGGAATAGGATAGCCTGAATACTTCCAGATTCTCGCTTCCGGTGAGATGCCCGTATAAGGAAGGTTGTTCGATCAGTGATCCTATCCTTTTTAGAATAGAAATCCGGTTAGACAGAAAAGGAAGTCCAAAGATTGAAACCTCCCCGGGGTTTGTTTTGAGCAGTCCGAGCAATGCGCGGAGGGTAGTTGTTTTTCCAGCGCCATTTGGGCCGAGAAAACAATAAATACTGCCACTCGGAACGCGAAGGTTCAGGGTATGCAGAATTTTTTGGGATGGCGTAAAAGAATAGTCAAGCTGATCGGTTTCAATAGTGAATTCAGGCATGCCGTCAAGACGATGAAGAATCGCATTTGTTACCAATCGAAAGAAGAAACATGAGTAAATGCTCAAATTGGACGTATACTTTTTAAATAGGCCGAACCCGTCTTCTGATTCTTGTCAGGAAAACCAGATTTCTATCAATGCCTTCATGACATACCTTTATGTTTTAAAGAGTAATCCTGTCTGAAACGATTTTGGTAAATGAAAAAGGGCATAGCGATACCAGATGCAGTGGTCATCAGTAAAATCTATTGGGTAAGAAATAATAAAGTCATGTTGGATATTGACCTGGCAGAACTTTATCATGTAGAAACGCGCAGGCTTAACGAACAAGTGAAAAGGAATCTCAATCGGTTTCCAAAGGATTTTATGTTCCAGATAACGGAAAAGGAATGGGCAAACTTGATGTCGCAAAATGCGATTTCAAGTTGGGGCGGGAGAAGGAAGATGCCTTTTGCTTTTACCGAACATGGTGTCCTAATGTTGTCCAGTATCCTGAACAGCGAACGAGCCATCCAGGTAAATATCCAGATCATGCGGATATATACAAAGCTGAAAGGAATGTTGACTGGCCATAAGGATATCTTATTAAAGTTGGAAAAGTTGGAAAATAAAGTGGGCAAGCATGATGATAATTTTAAGACAGTGTTTGACTACCTTAAGGAGCTATTGAGTCCGAAAGGTGAACCTCTGAGAAAAATTGGGTTTAAACGAAAAGGAGAAAAATGATCTGGTCCTGCCTGATAACCGGAACACTACCGAATGGATCTGGATTGCTCCGCAACGGAAATATCCCGCTCCACTTGTGGCAGAAACTTAGCCCATGAAAAGGTACTGGCATCAGAGCCATCGTCAATATAGGGCACTTCCTGGTAATGTCCCCTTGTGATTTCACTCACTTTTGTCCAATGTGTCCGGCACTGCATGAGTAATTGAGTTGCCTTTTGTTGTTGTGATTTATCACCGGAGGTCCGGAAGGTTTGCAAAGCAACACCGGCACGCAATTTATCTGCGAAGTAAGCACTCAAGTAAGCCCATGTTTCTAAATCGTCAAGCTCGCAGGCCAGCGTGGGAGGGATCGACTTGGATTTTAATTGCTCAGCCAATATGAGTACTTCTCGACTATCTATTTCCAGTGAATCGGCCAGCATCAACGGACTGATCTTGCCGGCAGGCGGTGTCTGCTTTTCGGCAGATTGTTTTACAAAATCCATAATAGAGAGATAGCGGGGATCAAGGGTAGGGTGATCAATCAATTCATCAATGGAAATAAAAGCAGAAACTTTGTCGTTCAGCCCTCCGTTGGGGGAAGGTGCCAGAAAGCCTTCCGAGTATAAAGTGTAATCCCAGGTAGAACGATAAAAGGAAGCCAGTCGCAACGGCATTTTACTTGCCACAGCGTGAGCCAATAACAAAGACTTCCCTGATCCTTTGCCATAGCGATTTTCAAACGCGGCCTCAAAGAGGGAGTCGGGAGTGGAAGGATCGTACAATAAACGTCCCCAAAGTTGGTAGAACAACCATTGTTTCTCAAATGCATAGGTCCAGGTCCGATGAAGATTGGAACGATGTGAGAAGTCCTTGGCGGGGATGTATCCCTCGGATCCCACAAAGTACCCATTAACATACCGTTCGGTATTTTGAGCGATATGCGATCGGATAAAATCGGGTTGCCCCCAACGTAAAATGAAAAAATCTTCATTTCGAATCATCCACTGAACGCGATAATTATGAGGTACTGGATTCCAATAGCCGTCATCCAACTTGCCGGAATGGGAATCATGCGTGATGAGCAAGGAAGGGGTAGAATGACCGTGTGACCAGTTGAATTTGATCTCAACAAGAGTCGTGTCTGGCAATTTTGCTTTATCAATAACCCTTCGCATTTCCTTTGGATCGGATGAAAGGACCGAGCGGTGGAGGAATTTCACCGGGCGTTTTGCCTTTTTTATTCCCGCCACAACCGTTGCTGCAATCCAGTCTTCCCGGTCTTTCGGTGTCATTTCCGGCAGAGAAGATTTCGGATCACTGAAATTGCTCATCCAGTCCGCCAACGTGATACCGATGCCCGCCAGGTCAGGATATTCGTTGATGACTTGCGTGACAACTTCCCGTGTATAGCGTTTAACAATCGCTGATGTATCATTCCGCTCCCGAACGTGATAGGCCTTGGCAAATTCCGGTGATACAGCAATGTTCCAATTGACGATGAAAGGCTCAATGCCCCTTTCCCTGGCCATGCGGAACAAGGATGTCCAAAAGTGCTTCCATTCGGCCATCTCTTTTTGTGTAAAATTATTCGCCTTCGGAAAATGAAGAGGCTTTACCATATAGGAAAATGGATGGACGTTCCACAGGGAAAGTACATTAAAGCGGTTTTCCGCCATCTGATCCAGGAATGACTGCCAGAAGATAAGATCCCTGCATACGTCCATGTGCTGTTGCATGGCAGGCCCGGTGCGATAGGATGACCAGGGCAGGTTGAATTTTATCGCCCGGACTGTAAAATGAGGATTTACTTTTCTGTCGGTAACGGTTTCCGATGTTTTGCCATTCATGATCTGTTCTGCCACGTCCAGTGCTCCATACATGGCCCCAACCTGGTCGATAGCGGTGATCATTACCTTCCCTACTTGATGCGTTAAAGTGTAGCCTTCTTTTCTTATGGTTGCATCATGATCAACAACCTTAATTCCTATTTCCGCATCCAGCAAATCCCGATTGATTTTGATTTTTCCGATCGGATGCCCTGACTTCTGCAACGCTTTTTCTATCCGGCTCAATCCGAAACGGATTGGTTGACTGTCTCCAACTAAAGTACCTGAGGTTTGAGCGAGCGTAATTGCGGGAAGTGCCGATAGAAGGCACACCATAAGAATACCAGGGAATGAATTCATTCCGCAGAGAATCTGGCTGCGTTTTGCTGGCCTAGGGTTTGTCATGCCGTTTGGTCGTCTCGTTTAAAATCCGTTGATCCGTCTTGAGGCGTAAAATAAATGTAAGGTTAATAACTAATTCAAAAAAACGTTTAACTTGGAAATACTTTAAATCGTCATTGTATGGATGCGAATGGCTTCGTTTTCCTGCCGACATGGATAGTCAGCAATTGAATTATTAAACTGAGTAAATTTTTTGAATATGAAAAAGGGCGTGCTCGTATTGATGGTAATAGTTGGCGTTGTTTTGCAAAACTGCAAGAACGAAACTGAAAGTAAGCGTCTGCAAATTGCAGGGGAGATGGAAAAGGTGCTGAAATCCGAACTCCTCGACAAATGGTACCCTCAATCGGTAGATACGGTTTACGGTGGTTTCCTGAGCACGTTCACCTATGATTTTAAGCCAACGGGCGATCAGGACAAAATGATTGTAACGCAGGCTCGTCATACCTGGACCAATGCAAAGGCTTCTTTGCGCTATCCCGAGATTGACCAGTATAAATCGAATGCCAGGCATGGATTTGATTTTTTGAAAAATGTGATGTGGGATAAAGCGAATGGCGGATTTTTCCAGCTTGTGGACAGAAAGGGAAACGTGAAAGGCAACGATTCATCGAAAACGGCCTATGGAAATGCATTTGGTATTTATGCGCTGGCTGCTTACTACAGGTCGTCCCAGGATACAGCCGGGTTGAACCTTGCTAAGAAAGCGTTCCACTGGTTAGAGATGGGCAGTCATGATCCTGT
>DATHFS010000487.1:0-3911 GCA_035317975.1 Cyclobacteriaceae bacterium
CCTTTCCAGCACCTGGTTGAGTCTGGCAGCCTGAATGCTTTTATCAATCCTTCGAATATCACTGCGCCTTTCTGTAAAAGTGGAGGTATCTGCTTCTTCTAACAGCAGTCCTTTTACCAGGTTCGTTGTGTCGATTGAAAACCTCAAATCAGTTGATACATTCATCAATTGATCCAGAAGGATATTTTTTTGCGCGATCTGATTCTCGTTGATCAGGATCATGTTATGCACCTCTTCTAATCTTCCCTCCGCTTTATAAATAGTGCCCAGTTTACCCTGACTGTAAGGGTATCGGAGTTTGGCGACCCGGAGGAGGAGGCCGATCAGGTCTTCATTTTCTTTGAGGACTTTCCTTTTCCGTTCCAAAATCAGCCACTGGTAGTAGGTCGTCTTTGCCTGCGCTCTCAATTCATTAAACACGAACTTCTCACTGGCTTCTTCAATGGCCACTTTTGATTCAAGGTATCCCTGGTTCGCGCGGAGTTTGGCGGGATTTGTAAATTTCTGCTGCACCGACAGCATGATCTGCCCTTTGTCGCGGGGATCCTCGACTTTCTTGTACGGCACCATCCACAACCCACCCCCTACTTCAGGAGCCATCCAGCTTTTAGCGCCTTTCGCGTATGCAACCATGGCATCCGCCCGCGACGTGTAACTCTTCAACATTGGATTTCTTTCTCTCACTACGGAAAGAATGCTGTCCAATGAAACACGTTGCTGGCCATTGGCCGCCGAGCCATAAAAGGCCAAAGCCGCAATCAATCCTATTTTAATGTTTGATTTCATGTAATTCGATTTTTCCGAATTTTCTCAATTCAAATTCTTTTGTCATCAGAAAGATCAGCGGAGTAACGAGCAAAATGTGTGTGGACGACGTGAGCACCCCCCCGATCATCGGCAATACGATCGGTCGCATTACATCACTGCCCACTCCGGTAGAGAATAGTACAGGGACCAGACCAAACAATGCCACGCACACGGTCATGATTTTAGGGCGAAGGCGTTTTGCTGCACCGGCTATTACATACTCCCGCAGGTTCTCTTTTGTAATGGTTTCATTTGAATTTCCCTTCAGAGTGACCAGTTGCTGCATAGCGTCATTCAAATAGATCACCATCACGACACCCGTCTCCACCGCGATGCCGAATAACGCGATGAACCCAACCGCTACGGCCACGGAGAGGTGCACACCGTAGAAATAAATAATGTAAGCCCCGCCGATGAGCGCGAAGGGAACAGTGATCAAACTCAGAAATGCCTCACGGATTGATTTGAACGCAAGGTAGAGCGACAGGAAAATAATGAGCAACACAACCGGTGCAATAAGGGTCAGCGTACGCTTGCCGCGAATAAGGTTTTCATATTGTCCGCTCCATTCGATAAAGTAGCCGTTGGGCAGACCTGTCAACTCTTTATTGACTTTTGCAATTGCTTCTTTTACGGTGCTTCCCAGGTCGCGGTCGCGAACATTAAACAGGACAGCACCGCGAAGCATGGCATTGTCCGATGAGATCATGGGGGGGCCGCTTTCAAAGCGCACGGCTGCGACGGAGGATAGGGGAATCGTGCCCAAAGAAGGTGTCTTGATGGGAATTCTTTTTATCCGGTCAATGCTGCTCCGGTAATCTTGTGCCAACCGGACATTGATTGAAAACCGCCTACGACCTTCAATCGTGCTGGCAATGGGAGCCCCGCCTATGGCAGTTTCCACCATTCCATTTACATCCTCAATATTCAATCCATACCGCCCGATCTGGTCGCGGTTGATGTCTATTATTAAATAACTACCACCCGTAATCGGTTCAACATATAAATCCTTTACCCCGGGAATTCCTTCCAGTAATCCCTTCACCCTCCCGGACACGGCGTAGATCGTGTCCAGATTTTGTCCATGAACTTTGACGCCTACATCCGTTCGAATACCCGTGGAGAGCATGTTGATCCTGTTAATGATCGGTTGAGTCCAGCCGTTCACTACCCCGGGGATCTGAAGTTTTCCATCAAGTTCATTTACAATGTCTTTTTTGGTAATGCCCTCACGCCATGCTGATTTTGGTTTCAACATGATGATCGTTTCAATCATGCTGATGGGCGAATTGTCCGTGGGCGTGCTGGCCCTGCCTGCTTTACCCAATACCTTATCCACTTCGGGAATGGATTTAATGATCTTATCCTGAACCTGGAGGATCCGTTTAATTTCCGAATTGGAAACATCCGGCAACGTCACGGGCATAAACAAAATAGATTGCTCGTCCAGCGGGGGCATAAACTCACTTCCGAGGCTGATCAGTAAGGGAACACTGATCGCCAGGGCAAGCAGGTTAATGCCAATCGTAGTCTTTCTCCACTTCATACAAATACGGATAATGGGTTCGTAAATCCCCTCAAGGGTCCGTGTCAACGGATTTGCTTTTTCATTCCTGAATTTGCCTCTCATAAATAGCGAAATCAGAACGGGGGCAAGGGTGATCGCGAGAAAAGCATCGACGATCAGGATAAATGTTTTTGTATAGGCCAGGGGGTGAAATAGTTTTCCTTCTTGCCCCGTAAGCAGGAATACGGGAAGGAAAGAAGTAACAATGATAACAGTAGAATAAAACACGCCGCGCGAGACCTGCCGGCTGGACTTTTCAATGATGGCTTCCCGCTCGTCTGCGGGAATTTCAATGTAATCCTTCTTCCTATTAAACAAGCGCTTGAACATGGTTCTTACAGGTTTAATGATTTGTTCAATTCTTCCTGACGAAGGGCCAGGTTCCGGTATGAATTTTCCGCCATGATAATCCCGTTGTCTACAATCACCCCGATCGCCAGGGCAATTCCGGTAAGGGACATGATATTGGAGGAGATGCCAAATGCATTCAACAGGATAAAACTGGTGGCGATCGTGACGGGGATTTGAAGGAGGATACTGATGACGCTTCGCCAATGAAAGAGAAACAAGATCACCACCAGAGAGACGACGATCATTTCCTCAATAAGTGTTTTCTTAATGGAGGAAATCGACTCTTCTATTAATCCGCTTCTGTCATACACAATGTTGAACTTCACGCCTTGCGGCAATCCTTTTGCCACTTCGTCCATTTTTGTTTTTACTTTATTGATCACCTCATCCGCGTTTTCCCCATACCGCATCACGATAATGCCTCCGACAGCTTCTCCTTCCCCATTCAAGTCGAAAATGCCCAAACGACTTTCTCCCGTCATTTGGACAGTGGCAATATCCTTTATCCGGATCGGGACAGTATGCTCTGTTTTCACAGCGATTTTTTCAATGTCCCCGATGGATTGGAGGTAGCCGGTGGTTTTAATGATGTATCCAATGTCGCTGAGTTCGAACTTGCGCCCTCCCGCTTCATTGTTATTGTCACGGACGGACCGGATGACTTCCGGAATCGAAAGACCATAGTAAGTGAGTTGGTTGGGATCGACGGTGATCTGGTATTGTTTCTCAAACCCGCCGAAGGAAGCTACTTCACTCACACCCGGAACATTTTGCAAGGCGAATTTTACATACCAATCCTGAACGGCACGTTGTTCGCCCAGGTCCATTTCCGGCGCATCAAGTGTGTACCAGAGAATGTGGCCTACCCCTGTTCCATCCGGGCCGAGGGTTGGAGTAACCCCGGGCGGCAACAGACCGGTGGCCGAGTTCAGTCTTTCCAACACACGCTGGCGGGCCCAATAGATATCCACCTCGTCGTCGAAGATGATGTAGATGAAGCTCATCCCAAACATGGAGGCCCCCCGTACATACTTCACTTTTGGAAGTCCTTGCAGATTGGTGACCAGGGGATAGGTAATCTGATCCTCCATGATCTGGGGACTACGCCCGGTCCATTCCGTGAAAACGATCACCTGGTTCTCGGAAAGGTCCGGGATGGCGTCGATCTTATTTATCCGGACCGCGT
>DATHFS010000488.1:0-2892 GCA_035317975.1 Cyclobacteriaceae bacterium
CAAAGCAATGCTCGTGGAGGTCATACCAAACACTCCTTCGCGGTCGCGATTGATCATAAACCCGACGCCACTGTTCTTCTCTTCAAGGTACATATCACCATACGCCGAAAAGGTTGTAAAATTGGCATCGATCGCCGGCCATTGGTTGCGGTAATTCAAGCCGACCCGGGCCATACCGGTCGATCCTGCAAAGGCCGGATTGAGGTACAAGGGCGCGGCATAAAATTGTGAAAATTGAGGGTCCTGGGCTGTTACCCAATGGGTTGCCAAAAGGATTAACAGACTGGACAAAAACACTGATTTATACGACACCTTGGGGTATTTTGCATCCTCCATCAAAGCAAATTAATGGGTTTATAAACATTAAAAAAAGCGTTTGTCGACAAATACGGCCGTTTCATCTTCTTAACGATATTTTCAATCAAATTGTATTACTTTAGTGCAGTTTGGCGTTTTATATTTTAAATCATTTTTCTTCTTCCGTACTTTGGTATGATTCACGTGTAAAAAATGACCCGGGTTCGAAAAGTTTTCTTTCTGGTGTTGGGAGTGGTGGTGTCGTCGACAACCTTGGCACAGAACCTTTCACAGCAAAATTGGTATTTTGGAAATTCACCCAATGGAATCCGGTTTAACCGGGCCAATAATATACCGTTCGTCGTCACCAATAAGGCTGTGCCCTTCGGGACGGGCGGCAGCGCAGTAGCGACCGATCCGTCCACGGGTAATCTATTGTTCTACACCGACGGTACGATCGTCTATGATGGAAACCATGCGGCCATGCCGAATGGTTCGGGGTTGAGTGCACTTTCCTCTGCTAACCAACCCGCCGCCATCTGTGCCGTGCCCGGCCAAACGGACAAGTACTTTGTCTTTACGAATAGCACCGATTTTACAACAGGCGGTTCCATCAGCGTCAGTATGGTGGATATGGCGTTGTTCGGCAACTCTGTCTTCCCGTCCCCTGCTTCGGGCGACGTGGCGAATCCAAAAAATGCGGCAGTCCCCGGGTTGATCAACCGATCAGAAGGAATGATCCTTGTTCCTCATGCCAATGGTACCGACTTCTGGCTGATCACACACCAGAATAGCTCTGCCAGCTACTCGGCCACCCTCATCAATGCAGCCAGTTTCACAAGTGGGACCTATACGACGTTTACGACTGCAGTCGGACTCTATCCCACTACCGTTGCCAACTTTTCTTACTTTAAGAAAACCAAGAAGCTTGCCGTCTCTCCTCAAGATCCCAGCACCGACGCCCTCATCCTGACCTTTGACGATGCCACCGGCGGTTTTACTTTTGATCAGTACATCCTTAATTCAGGAAAGCCCACCACCGCCAACCAATCTATTTATGATATTGAGTGGGACCCAAAGGGACAATACTTGTATTTATCAAGGACCGGGGAGGCCGGGATTAATGCGGATGTGCTTCAATATGATTACCTGAATCCCGGCATCACATTAACTTCCGTATTGTCCACTCCTGTTTTCAGAAGCTACGGCTTGCAACTCGCCCCCGACAGTGCCATCTATTATCTCTACCAGGCCGCCTCGGGAGGACCTTTTTTAGTCGACACATTTACAAAAACAGATACGGTGGCGGGCTACGTCAAACGCAACACGACGCCATTGACTGCTGCCAATTTCAATGGCACACAATTTCCGGCATTCCTGCCAAAGGCAAAACCAAACCTCACGGTAAGTTTTACCTCCGTCGGTACATGCCAGAACAACCCCACTACTTTTTATCCCAAGGTTACACCGAACGCCGATAGCCTGCGGTGGAGCTTCGGCGACGGAAGGGATACGACCCTTTGGAGTCCAATTCATACCTATGCCCAGGCACAAACTTTCAATGTTACGCTTACGGCTTATTATCAGGGAGATTCAGCCGTCGCTACACAACCGGTCACTATTACCGCTTTCGCGTTAAAACTGACCCTCGTCCAGGACACAACAGCTTGCCGTTCGGAATTTCCCCCGCCGCGCGGCAGCTCTTCGCCAAAGCAGTTTTCAGTGAAAGTCAGCGTCACCGGTGGGACGGCCACATCCTATACGTGGTCAAATGGCAACACCGGTCCCACACTTAAACCCGACTCAGCCGGGTATTACTATGTGGTGGTGGCCGATGCATCCGGTTGCTCGACATACGCAGGAGTGAATGTGAAAGAATATGGCTTGCAGGACCAACGACGGAACATCTGGTATTTTGGCAGCCATGCAGGCATCGACTTCACCCCCAACCCGCCGAAAGCCCTCAGCAACAGTGCCATGGATGCCCCCGAAGGTTGTGCCGTTGTTTGCGACCGGAATGGAAAAGCGATTTTTTACACCGACGGTAACAACGTGTATGACAAGACGGACACGCAAATCGCTACCGGCATCGGAGGAGATCCGCTTTCGACACAATCCGCTTTGATTGTTCCCGTTCCGGGAGATGAAACACTTTATTACATCTTTACCACCCAAGCCATAAATGGTACGTCTAAGAATGAGTTGCGCTTTTCACTTTTTGATCTGAAACAGAATGGAGGAAAAGGAGCGGTGACAAAAGACAGCGTCCTGCTGTTTTCTAAAAGCACGGAGCGTATCACGGGCAATGCAAATTGGCTGATCGCCCATGAGTACGGCAACAATACGTTCCGGGCTTACCCTATTTCCAATGCGGGGATCGGAGATCCTGTTTACAGCGCCATTGGGTCCGATCATTCGTTTCAGTATGAGCAAAATGGAGAAGGGTATATGAAGCTAGGGGCTCGCAACAATCTGGCCGTGGCGCTTTCCAACCCCGGGTCGAGCAATTTTATTGAACTGTTCCACTTCAATGATACTACCGGCGTACTCTCCAATTACCGCAAAATTGATTTGAAAGAACCCAATGGACAGGTG
>DATHFS010000489.1:0-8316 GCA_035317975.1 Cyclobacteriaceae bacterium
CCGCTACTTTGTTTTGTAAACTAAAAAGCATGCTTTGATTCGTTAACTCGTTCTCCAAACCTTACCGGTGGGGAATTCATAGTCCGCCAGCGATTCCTTTTTCATAGTAATGCTGTAACCCGGTAATTTGGGCGGCATGTAGCAGCCTTTTTGGATCTCGACGGGATCGAGAAAATGTTCATGCAAGTGATCAACATATTCGATCAAACGGTTTTCCATCGAACCGGTAACGGAAATAAAATCGAACATGGACAGATGTTGCACATACTCGCACAGGCCTACGCCGCCGGCATGGGGACAAACCGGCACCTTAAACTTAGCGGCCATCAGTATGATCGCCAGGTTCTCGTTGACTCCACCGACCCGGGCGCTATCAATCTGGCAGAAGTCGATCGCACCGGCCTGCAATAATTGTTTGAAGATGACCCGGTTTTGGCAATGTTCACCCGTGGCCACCTTGATCGGAGCAATTGCTTTCCGGATCGCGGCATGTCCCAGGATATCATCCGGGCTGGTGGGCTCTTCAATCCACCAGGGATCAAATCGAGCCAGCTCTTTCATATTGGCAATGGCTTGGCCTACGTCCCATTTTTGGTTGGCATCCATCATCAACTTCATGTCGCTTCCGATTTCTTCCCGGATGATCGTCGCCCTTCGGATGTCATCCTTCACGTCGGAACCCACCTTCATCTTGATATGATTCCATCGTTCTGCTTTGGCCTCGCGGCAAAGGCGGCGGATTTTTTCGTCAGAATAACCCAGCCAACCTGCTGAGGTGGTGTAGGCAGGATAACCCTGCTTTTGGAGAGAATCAATTCGTTCTTGTTTGCCGGATTCCATTTTGGTAAGAAGGGCCAGCGCTTCGTTGGGTGTAATGGCATCCGTGATGTAAGTAAAATCGATACAGGAAACGATCTCAGCCGGAGACATATCGGCCAGCAACTTCCAAAGTGGTTTGTTTTCAACTTTGGCATAGAGATCCCAGACTGCGTTGACGATCGCACCGGTGGCCAGATGGATTACGCCTTTTTCCGGTCCGAGCCAGCGCAACTGGCTATCCCCGGTGATCATTTTCCAAAAGGCGGCCATGTTTTGGGTAAACGACTCCAGCGTTTTGCCTTTGATCAAATACGATAAGGAGTGAATGGCTGCCACACAAAGTTCATTGCCCCGGCCGATGGTAAAAGTAAGGCCATGGCCCTCCAATCCTTTTGGGTGGTCGGTCTTCAGCGTGACATACGCTGCCGAATAATCAGGATCGGGATTCATGGCGTCTGATCCGTCCAGCGACCGGCTGGTTGGAAACCGGATATCCCTGACCAAAACGTCCGTTATCCTCACCGCCATGAATTGTTATTTAGCTGCAAGTTCATGGATAAACTTCTTGAACTTCTCTGTATTAAAGTCAGTCGTGCCGACTTCCTTGGTTACAATTTTCCCGTCTTTGGAGACCACAAATGTAGTCGGGATAGTAGGCACCCGCAATTGCTTCGTGAGGGTGCCGGTAGGTTGGTAGACAGGAAAGGTAAATGAATTGTTCTTAATGTACCGGACAATTTTCTCTTTGTCTGAATCTTTGTCGATGGACAGCATGACAAACATTATTTTATCCTTTTCGATGTCGCCGTATAATTCCTGGATGGCAGGCATTTCGATGCGGCAAGGTCCGCACCAGGTGGCCCAGAGGTTGAGGAAAATGACTTTGCCTTTAAATTGCTCAAAGGACAATCTATTTCCATCCAGGTCCTTGATCGTAAAACGGTAATCGAAATCCGGAGCATTTTTTAAGGTTGCTCCGAAGGAGTCCGGAGTCCCGCGGTCCGGTGTCCGGGCATCCAAAAGGCCGGTCTTCATTATAGCGGATTGGCTAACAAAAGAAATACCTCCCCATAGCCCGCTTCCTTGCAATGACGTAATAAGCAGGAGGCCGATAAGGAGCGGTTTGCCGAATTGAACGAACTTGCCTGTCATTTCAGGAACGTGGCTGTTTATTGAAAATATGTACCAAATGTCTTTATTTTGATAACTTGGAACAACTTATTTCTTTGAAAATGGGCTTTAAGAACATTTTTCTACTGCTAAGTTTGGTCTTTTTTGCTGCCGTTGCCTATGGTCAGAAGGTAAAATACAAAGACCTTTTTTTGTTGTTGAATAGCAAGCAATACGGTGATGCTGAGCCTTTTCTAAGAAAATTCCTTAAGGATAACCCGGATCACCCCAACGGCCTGCTGTACATGGGGATCATTTTTCAGGAGCGGTCGAATAAAGATGACGTGTTGAAGCAGACGGAGGTGTTACAGCGCCATATTGACTCGGCTGTCCTGTTTTATGAAAAGGCCTACAAAGAGATTGACGAGAAGGAGGTAAAGAGAAACGATGAATATTACGAGAATTATAAACGTCGGGACCTGCGAACGGGCGACTTTGCGATTAAACTTTCCGACATTCAGTTTGACATAGAGAAGAGAATACAGGGATTGAAGGAAAGGAAGACACGGACGAGCTCGCTGAAACAATATTTCACAGCCGCTGAAACGTTGTATGGAAGGACAAATAGTGAATTTAAAGCCCTTCAAAGTAATTGCGATGGCACAAAGGAACTATTGTTGCGTTCAGATGAAAGTACGGTTAACGCACTGAACAGAATCGTTTCCGTTTTCGATTCTTGTCTGGTCGCATTCAAAAACTATAAAGCAACGTCGCAGCTCCTGGGCAAGACAGGGTACAACCAAATCCTTACCCTTCAGGAGATAAACAATTTTAAGAACGACGGTACAAGTCTGTGTGATTTTACACAAGATGACCTGAAGTTTTGGGATTATAAATCGTGGGCTCAACATACGATCCAGATTATTGAAAAGGAGATCAATCCGATGCGGGAAAGCCTCATCTCCTATGATATTGAAATCAATAAGATCCGCGAGAAGCTAAAGAAGGATTCCGTTGACCTGACCGGCGAATTGACACAGCTTGCAGAAAAGGCGCCGACAGCCAATCTAAAAAAGATCGACCCGGAACCATTGCCGTCGCTGATCTTTGATATGAAAATTGCCGATCTGCTGTATGCCTCCCGGTTGATTGCCAACAAGCCGTTAAAGGATTCCAGCAATGTGAGTTTACAATTGGGTCGTGTGGACAGGGAGTTGAAACTGATTGACCGCCTTGACAGTCTGTCCGCTCTGTTATTAAAAAGAGATTTGGATAAAGAGGGTGAAAATTACAAGCATTATGTTGCCAGTGCCTATGGAACCCTCGATGTTCTTAAAAGTCTGATAAAAACCACCAGCGATTTTGCCAATCGGGAAAGGCTCAGGAAGCACAAGGAATGGGAATACAAGAGTCAAGCTCTGAAATGGATCATTTATGCGTCCGATTCTATCCCGTTATTTGCCGATGAAACTACCCTCAACAGCAAATTCAAATTGCTGGTCATGGTTCCGGAAGACCATACTATGGGACTTCGTTATGCAGACTCCGTGGCGACGGGATATTTCTTTACCATCACGTCTTCCCGGATGCCGGATGTGAAAGCCAGTTTTCCGGTAGACAAGGTAAATTTCACCAGGAGGAACTTACCGATCATCAAGGGATTAACGACAAAAGATGAGAAGGGGCAGGTCTATTTTGGTGCGATTTACTCCGAAGCTAAAATTAAAGACAAATTCTCCGTTGTCATTGCCAAAGTTTACCGGTCCGACGGACTGGCATGGAGTCACACCTATCTGTTTGATATGCTGCCTGCCTCCCTTGCGTTTGATCCCTCCACGAGTGAACTTTCCGTGAAGACGGTGAGCCCTACCGGGGACAGTAAGATGGTCGTGTTGGATAAGAATGGGAAGTTGTTGCAGTAGGGTGCAGGTTACAGGATCAGACGGGCAACCGGTAAACGGCAACTGGCCTTAAGGATTGATGAGTGTGGGTACTAAACGTGAAGATCAGATAAATCTGACCTGCACCTGACACCAATCCCCATTCTTTGAGTTTAATACAAATCCCCAGCCTTGTAAGGAATTCACCGGATTCTACTTTAGCGCCTCTGGGTTTTTTACTAACCTTGCAGGATGGAAAGAAAAGCAGAAATTCAAAAGACCATTTACGACAACGCCAAGACCCATTTTCTAGGCAATTTTCCCGATTCGTTGCCGATTGAACAGGCCTATGTTCACATCGGGATATACCTTGGGTGGGTCATCGATGAGGATCTGTACTCCGACTATTTTGAAGAAGAAGCATCCGGACAGATCTTTCGCTTCAAAAGGAGGGAAATCTCCTGTACCATTCTGAGTGAAATATGGGATGGATACCTTGGCTTTGAGCTTTTCAACCGCGCGGGCAACATGTTTACCTATTACTATTACGGCGGCGGGCTTTACCGCGCCGATTACGACGAACTCCTGGTAAAATCCCTTCCCTCTATTTACCACGTCACAGACAGTTGGGAGAACTACGAAAAAATGAAAACACGGATGTCCATGCGGTACCAGGATTGGAAGAAGTTGACGGGAAATTAAGGTATAGTTTGAAAAGCAAACCAAAGTATCTCTTGCCTCTGCGCCTACGTTGCGCCTCTGCGCCTCCGCGGTTTAGAATTACCGTGTCGGGTCCTTAAAAGCCGTCTGGAGCGTGGTCATAATCACCTTGTTATTCTTGCGATTGATATCCGCCATGCCCTGACCGGGATCGATCTCCAGACTCTCAATGTCATGGGAGGGATGGTTGATCGCCAGGGTATAGGTGGGATAGACCCAGGGCCAGGCGTCGAGGTCGGTTCTTTTTACGCTTGTGTCTTCAAGCGGTTTGCGTCCTATTAATTCGCTGGTGGTGATGTAAAACGATTCACGGGTCCCATCCTTGTAGGTTACGAGCAAATCAACGGGCATTGGAAATTCCCCGATGCGCTCAAGGGTTACCAGCGTTGAGCCATCGCGTTCCAGAATATCACCGATGCCATAGTCAATATGCTTTGTCGTGTTGATCCAGTAGCGGTAATACCAATGCAGTTGCAGCCCCGATACTTTTTCCATCACCCGCAGAAAATCGTTCGGTTCGGGGTGGTGCATTTTCCAGGTGTTGTAATAACGCCTCATGCCCAGATAAAAGGGGGCATCACCCATCATGTATTTTAATTGACTCAGAAATACAGCGCCCATACTGTAGGCGGCTGTGCTGTAGGCGCGGTTTGTATTATAATGGTCCGAGTGTTGGCTGGCGGGCTCCTGCAGCCCGCTGGTGACCAGGCCGAAATAACTCTGATAGGCAGGCAGGTGAGGATCCGCGCCATCAAAAATGGAAGCCTGGGCTTCACTGCTTGCGAAATCGGCAAAGCCCTCATCCATCCAGGGATAGAGTGATTCATTGGACGCCAACGCCATTTGATACCAACTATGTGTTACTTCATGGGCCATGAGCCCCACGAGCCCCTTGTATTGCCCCTCTCCTAAAATGAGTGTACACATCGGATATTCCATTCCACCATCTCCACCCTGGATAATAGAATACGTATCATACGGGTACCTCCCGAAGCGCTCGTTCAGAAATTGAAACGTCTTTACTGCGGCCTCCTGAAGCTTCGTCCAGTTATCTGATGTCCGATCGTTTTTCTGATAAAAGAAATGGAGTTCGGGTCCATTGGGGACCTGCACCCGGTCGTGTGTGTAATCTGGATCGGCTGCCCATGCAAAATCGATCACGTCTTTGGCGATGAAGTGCCATTGGAGTTCCCCATCTTGCAGCTTCACTGTCGTCCCCGCCTTTTCATAACCGTGGCCGATCTTCTCAGGATTTTGAAGCTTGCCGGTACCGCCGATCACAAATTTCGGGTTGATGCTAATCTTAACATCAAAGTCTCCCCAAACACCGTGAAATTCACGGGCAACATATTGGTCAGCATGCCATCCCTGAAAATCGTATTCAGCCATTTTTGGGAACCACTGTGTCATGGAATAGGCGATTCCTTCCCGGTTGTCTCTTCCGGATCTTCGAATTTGCAGGGGTACCTGCGCCTCAAATTTCAGGTCAAAAACCGTCTTTGTTTTGGGGAGGATGGGTTTCGCCAGGATCACTTCCAAAATCGTCTGATCCACCGTATAGACAACCTCCTTTCCGTCTTGTTTCAGCGTAAGAATATGTTGGTATCCGATCTCATCCTCCTTCAATTTTGAAATCCGGTCCGTTACCCGTCGATCCGGATCGCTGATGGTCCGGGACCGGACATCCATCATGCTCCCGGGTTGAAAGGCGTTGAAGTACAGATGATAGTAAACTTTGGTGAGGGTATCCGGTGAGTTGTTGTAATAGACCAATTTCTGCGTTCCTGCAATGTGATGGGAGGTAACATCCAACCGTACATCCATTGCATATTCGACTCGCTGCTGCCACCGGTAATCCTGGGCCATTGCAAAATGGGAAGAGATGGAAAGAAGGAGCAGGGCGGGAAGGCGGTGGATCATACGTTGATTGATTTAGCTGGAAAAGTATTAAAAGATGGAGACAGATCAAACAGATAGTAGTACCCTATCTGTGCGGCGTTGCGGGGATGTACAAGGAATCTAGTCTAGTTGTCTTGTTGCTTCAGCGGTTGACTTTTATCGCGCCTGTTTTCTTTCCGTTCCTGCTGGGATCGCCTTTGCCGCAGTTGATTGATGATCATGGATCGAAACTCTTGTTCGGCTTTGCGTAAATTCAGCAACTGTTGGGCGCTGATGACGCGCAGGAATTTGCCGGAATATTCCTTTTCGAGATCAAGTTCCTTTTGCTTAACCTGTAAGCTCTTGTCAATCAGTTCTTGTTGTTTTTTAGGGTCTGGCGGCGACGAGTTGTTACTCAGTTGCGCCGATTTCAATTCGATCCGAAGTTTGGCGCGCTCCAGGACAAATTGACGGTAAACGGGCCAGAATTTTTCTGCCTGATCAGGGGTGAGTTCCAGTTTGTCGGAGAGGTAGGCGATGCGGAGGTTTTTGATGCGCTCCTGCGCTCTGGGATCCTGCTGTGCCGGCGCCATGTCGGGCTCCGTTTCCTGGGCCAGTGTCACTGATACACTCAGACAGAAAAGTCCAGCGAGTATCAGTTTTCGCATCGCAATAATAACATTATCAGTGCTAGTTGGATTCATCTAAAATCTCTTCAAGTTGACGATGGGTTACATCCGGGGTGAAATAGACTGCGTTTTCGAGGTCGTTTAATTCATCCGAACTCCAGTTGACCGTTTCGACCAGGTCTTCCGTGGTCAATTCATGATCGTCCAGGTAGGCGGCCAGTTGATCGGAGTGGATAGATGCCAATTCCGACTCTACATCGACCCTCGCTGAGAAGGAGCTGGAATAGTTTTGGTACCAGAAAATACCTGCTGCGATAAAGGCAGTGAGCGGAAGAGCGTAGCGAAGGGCCCTGGTCCAGGAATGAATCATGACCGGCGCAGGGGAAACTGAAATCCGGCTCTGGATTATTTCCGGCAAGCGGTCGAAGTATCCCTCCGGGACGTCAAAAATGTTCTTTTTCGGAATGTCTTCCAGTTTTTTCATTTGCTTATTCGACTCAAAAATCTATCAAAAGTTTAACTATTGTGTTAAATAAACTTCAATTTTCTTAACGGCATGATGGTAACTGGCTTTCAATGCCCCCACACTCGTACCGGTGATTTCCGAAATGACTTCGTACGAAAGATCATCAAAATACTTCATGTTGAAAACGAGGCGTTGCTTGTCGGGCAAGGTCAGGAGCGCCTTTTGAAGTTTTTTCTGAATTTCATCTTCACTTATTCCGGCTGAAGAATCGATTTTCAGGGACAGCTCTTTACCGACATCTTCCAGGGGTAAGAAGAATCGCCTTCGTTTCTTTTTCAGGAAGGTTAGGCATTCATTGGTGGCGATGCGGTAGATCCACGTAAAAAGCTGTGCGTCTTCTCTGAAATTTCCAATGGCTTTATGGATCTTAATGAATACCTCCTGTGTCAGGTCGTCCGAATCATCATGATCAATCACCATCTTGCGAACATGCCAGTATATCCGTTGCTGGTAAGTACGGACCAACAGGTTGAAGCCGTAGTGCCGCGTCTCCGGGTTCCGGATTTTACTTAAGAGCTCGTTGTCGTCCAAGTCGGTATTCGGTATTCAGTAAAGTATTCAGTGATTCTAATCAAAAGGCTATGAATTCAATAAAGATTCCACACCACCGATCACCGCTCACCGATTACCGCTCACCGATTTCACCAAGCACATCCACCAACAACTCAAACTGTTCCCTGGAGTGTGTAGGAAAATTGGCGAAGCGCAACTGGGTCTTCTTAAATTCTCCGTAGCCATCGCCCGGAAATAAGTT
>DATHFS010000490.1:0-2866 GCA_035317975.1 Cyclobacteriaceae bacterium
CCTACAAAATCATACGTAAGCGGCAAAACCATTTTCAAATCCTTGTCCAGCAATCCGGTCTTGCCTGCCAACGCAATTTGATACAGGTGTTCACCCGATCCCGCCAGGTGATCAGCGTTTATTTTCTGATGTACATGATTCTCCGCATCGAGGATCTTCCATTCATCAAAATCGCGAGCGAACACAGCACCGTCTTCATGAATTTTTATTTCGCGATAGGCCGATTTGATCTTGATTTCTCCTTCGCGATTGACCAGGCCTTGCGTAAAATTCTGGTATGTAACGGCCATACCATGGCGAAATGAAGAAATACTGTCGATAACAAAGTCTGTCAGCTGCACGCCCTCTTCTGAAAAAAGCGCCGTTTTATGGTTTGAATTTTCGACCTCGTAACGCAGCGTGCCAATGGAATGAATACGGTGGTAACGCTGCGGAATAATGCTCTTATCATTCAGATCGATAAGACCGTATTCAAACGTGGCGCCGTTCCTGACAAATACAACAGCGCGTAGCCCGGATATGGTAATTCCATCATATTGAAAAGGAATGGTCAGCTTGCCTGTCAAATCCACGCAACCAAACTTCACTGTGAAAGGATTAATTTTTTTTGAAACGATGATGCGCTCCCCTCCCGGGTACGTGAGGCTTTCAAAGTCGGCAGGGGTAATTAACTGTTTTTGAAGATGGATGATTCCCCAGTGATTTTTCAATTTATAACCTGTCACTTGACCAATGACTGAAAAATTTCCGTCGGACCATCCTAAGGCCTCAAAAGCCGCCGGAATCAGAATCCTCCCCATTTCGTCTTTAAGCCCGATTTTGCCTTTTTCCTCAAAACGGACAAAAGGATTGGCCATCGCATTAAGTACGGTCACCAAAACAATCAGTATACTAAAGAGTAGCCTCATTTGCCAAAGGTAGCCGCATTCCGTGAAATCGGGAATTTTTATGAACTTTGGCCCGTTAGTCAACCAGCAAATCGGCTGACGGCATCATTTT
Source organism: Cyclobacteriaceae bacterium (assembly GCA_035317975.1). GTDB lineage: Bacteria > Bacteroidota > Bacteroidia > Cytophagales > Cyclobacteriaceae > ELB16-189. The sequence goes on from DATHFS010000490.1 coordinate 1,000, forward strand.
ACCCTGTTGGATCGGGAAGATAAGGTCGCCAACCAAGCAAAACCGTCTATGTACATCGAACAATTATATACAAACTGTCTGGCCGAAGCAGCTTACTACATTGAATCAGATGGTGAGGCAGCCATTATTGACCCGCTTCGTGAAACGGAACCTTATGTAGCGTTGGCCCAACAACGTGGCGCCAGGATAAAATATGTGCTGGAAACGCATTTTCATGCTGATTTTGTATCGGGTCATATCGACCTGGCCAAACGGGTAAATGCGACCATTGTCTTTGGGCCCCTGGCACATACCGATTATAAAGTTCACAACGCCGCGGACGGTGAGGAACTGGAGTTGGGAAAGGTACGATTCCGGGTCCTCCACACACCGGGACATACACCGGAGTCATCTTGTTATTTGCTGTTGGATGAACAGGGAAAGGATCATGCGATATTTACCGGAGACACCTTGTTTGTAGGTGATGTAGGACGACCCGATTTGTTGGATGGGGTCCTCTCGCAGGATGACTTGGCGGGCATGTTGTATGATTCGTTGAACAAGAAAATCAAAACACTTCCTGACAACGTTATCGTCTATCCGGCGCACGGTCCTGGTTCCGCCTGCGGAAAAAACATTGGAAAGGAAACACACTCTACCGTGGGGGAGCAAAAAAAATTCAACTATGCCCTTAAAGCCATGAGCCGGAAGGAATTTATCAAGGAGGTGACAGAAGGCATTGAGCCTCCTCCTGCCTATTTCTTTGAAGATGCGCGAATTAATAAAGCCGGGTACGAACCGATTCATGAAGTTATTCTGGAAAATAATCGACCCCTCTCCGTTGCCGAATTTGGGAAGGCGTTAAAGGAAGGAGCCTTGCTCCTGGATACGCGCCAACCTGATGAGTTTGAAAAGGGCTTTATACCCGGTTCGCTCAACATCGGATTAAATGGCCAGTACGCAGTCTGGGTAGGAACCCTGCTGAATATGAAACGGCCATTGGTATTGGTAACGGAACCGGGAAAGGAAGAAGAATCCGTTTTGAGGCTGGCGCGCATCGGCTATGAAAATGTAACCGGCTATTTAGAAGGCGGAGTCCTTGCGTGGAAATCTCCGCTGGAGACAATAACATCGATCACCGCAGAGCAAATGAAAGAAGAAATTGAAAAGGGAGTGGCTATCCTTGATGTTCGCAAGCCCGGCGAATGGGCATTCAGCCATTTAAAAAATGCGCAGTTTGTTCCCCTTGCGGAGATGCCCGACAACCTGAAGGCTCTCGATAAGAATAAGCACTATATCGTGCACTGCGGTGGCGGCTACCGTTCCATGATTGCGATCTCGTTAATGAAGCAAAACGGCTTCCACAACCTTATCAATATTTATGGGGGCTTTGGAGCCATGCAGCATGCGGGTTTGGAACTCATCAGTGAAGAGGTCGGTGTTCAGTGACCGGTAATCGGTAATCGGTGATCGGTAATCGGTGTCCGGTGGGTGTACCTAATTACCTAGCACGAACTGTCCGATTACGGAATACACAGTGGACTAGCTTTTCAGGAAGGCACTATAATCCTCAGGGGTATCCAGGTCAACTGCACCGCCCGGGAAATCAACCGATAACACGGATCCAGTCATTTCCATCAGAATTTTCTTAGCCCCCTGACTATCTTCCATGTTGAGCAATTTTTCGAAGACGGATCGGTTAAACAGAGCGGGTACACCAATAGTATTTGCGTAGGCAGAAGCGATGATTGCTTTTTTAGTTGTCCTGTATTTTTGAATCAGCGTTTTTAAGTGCAGGCTGGTGACAAGGGGCTGATCACAGACCACGATGATCACTGCCTCCATTTCCGGAACCATTTTCAGAGCGTTCTTCAATCCCATTCTTAAC
>DATHFS010000491.1:0-2538 GCA_035317975.1 Cyclobacteriaceae bacterium
AAGGCCGCTCAGGAGAGCCTCGATCTCTTCTTTTCCCAACTTCTGACCCGCCTTGATCCCGGCGCGCTTGGCAAGAGAGCGGGCCAGGTTTTCGCGCAGGGGAAGGGCAAGTTCGGCCTGGTTCTTTTTGAATTGTTCGATCAGCCCCTCAAACAGTTCCTTTTCACTTCCTGCCGTTCCCGCCGGGATCCCTGAAATCAACAACGAGTTTTTTCCAAATACCTCAAAACGAAAGCCAAGGGTCTTGATCTCTTCTTCCATTTCCATGACCAGCGCAAAATCGGCGGGGTTAAAATCGACGGTTTGCGGAAACAAACTTTGCTGGCTCCCTCCCGGATGTCCTTCCAGCTGTGTGATGAATTTCTCAAAGAGCACGCGTTCGTGCGCCCCTTGCTGGTCGATGATCATGAGACCATTCTTCACGGAACGAACGACGTATTTTTCATGAAGCTGAAAAGAAATCCTTTCGCCGGCCGCCTGGCCTGGTTCCCGATTGATAGCACTCTCAAAGCGAAGGGTCACTTTCTGATCCGGTTCGGACTGATTAAACAGCCGGGAGGTCGATTCCTCTTCTTCGAAAAGTTTTTCCCATCGTTCCAGGTTCGAACGCTGCAGCGAATTGCCGAATTGTTCTTCGTAGTATTGCTGATTCGTAAGGGCCTGCGTACTGTTGAGTTTATTGATCAGGTTGACGTCGGCCTGGAAGTCGATGGCAGGAGTAAGGTTGTGCGCTCCCAGGGCCTGCTTTACGGCAGACCGGACCACGGCGTAGACCGCCCGTTCGTCATCAAACTTAATTTCTGTTTTGGTGGGGTGTACGTTCACATCAATGTGCTTCGGGTCAATTTCGATGAAGAGCACGTAAAATGGAAAACTATTGTCTTGCAGCAAGCCTTCAAAGGCATTCATCACCGCGTGGTGTAAATAATTACTTCTGATAAACCGGTGGTTGACAAATAGAAATTGCTCTCCGCGGGTCTTCTTTGCGGATTCGGGGCGGCCGATGTATCCGGTGACTTTAATTAAGGTGGTCTCTTCCTGGCAGGGTGCCAGCTGCTCCTGGTACGATTTCCCAAACAGCGCGACAATCCGTTGACTCAATTTGGCGGGATGCAAATCGTGCACGGCTTCGTCACCCTGAATAAAGGTAAAAGCAATTTCAGGATGCGCTAACGCCAGCCGCTGGAATTCATCGATGGTATGACGAAGTTCGACCGGATTGGATTTAAGAAAATTTCTTCGCGCCGGAATATTGTAAAAAAGATTTCTGACACTGATGCTCGTTCCCTTCTCGCAGGCAACCGGTTCCTGCTTTTTGACCTCGGACCCTTCTACCACCAGCAGCGTCCCCAACTCGTGATGACCCAACCTCGTTCTCATCTCCATCTGGGATACGGCAGCGATCGAAGCCAGGGCTTCGCCGCGAAACCCCATGGTGCGCAAGGTAAAGAGGTCGTCCGCCGTGCGGATCTTTGACGTAGCATGACGCTCCAGGCTCATCCGCGCGTCTGTCTCGCCCATCCCGGCGCCGTCATCAATCACCTGCAGTAATGTTTTGCCGGCCTCCTTAACGATCACCTTGATGGTTTCCGCTCCTGCATCGATCGCATTTTCCATCAATTCTTTGACCGCCGAAGCCGGACGCTGCACTACTTCACCGGCAGCAATCTGGTTGGCAATCGAATCGGGAAGCTGTTGAATGATATCGGGCATGATTTTAGTTACGAGTTGAAAGATGGCCTATCCGATCTTAAATTTAGACATCCTCTGCCTATCTTCACGCCGGCAAAAATGCCGCTATTCGTTTGCAATTACAAAACCTTAATCGCTGGATGCTGAAAAAAATAGTTTTCACCGTATCACTTTTAACGATCGTCATGCCCCTGTCGGCCCAGGACCTGAAAAACCGGTGGGTGGACAGTGTCCTGCTGACCCTCACCGTTCCTCAAAAGATCGGTCAGCTTTTTATGATCCCTGCCTCTTCCTATTCATCCGAAGGCGAAATCGATGCGCTGGCCGGCAGGATCAAGACCCTTCAGCCGGGGGCGCTGATGATCACAAAAGGTGGTCCAAAAAGCCTGGGGTTGATGCTCAACCGGCTGCAATCCATTTCCAAAGTGCCCCTCATGACAGGCTTGAATGCTGAATGGGGAATGGCTCAAACGCTGGATAGTACGATGGCCTTTCCATACCCTTTGGTCCAAAGTGCCTGGGCCAATGACAGCCTCAATTACCGGGTGGGGGAATGCATCGCCAAGCAGTTGAAGATGGTCGGTGTTCAAATCAATTTCGCTGTGCGAACAGATAGGTATGAGTATCAGCCCGACTACCAGCATTATTACAGCAATAACAAAGAACGAGCAGCCACAAAGTCGCTTGCGTTTGTGAAAGGACTACAGGAAAATGGAATTATAGCGTGTGCGCGGCAATGGGTCGATAAAGTAATGGTGGATACAGAAATAGGTAAGCCCCGGGCGACTTCTGAAGTAGCGCAATTGAATACAGCCGAGTTTTATATTCCACTTCAACTGATCCGGG
>DATHFS010000492.1:0-27698 GCA_035317975.1 Cyclobacteriaceae bacterium
AAGGCGGTCTCCTACCCTGCCGATATACGATGCAAACGGGGGATGGGGCGGGCCCGATGCCCAGGAACTTCCGTATTTGGGTCAGACGGCAAATCCGGTCAGAATAGCGTTACTCAATAATAATAAAACCGAACGGATCCGCGCATTGGGAAATATGTATCTGGAGCTGGAAGTCATCAGGGATCTGTATTTGCGAACCAGCCTGGGGATCGATTATTTGCTGACGAATACGGATTCATTCAGTCCAACCTGGACCGAGGGAGTGTTGGCAAGCACGATTGCATCGGAAAGTGCCGCCAAAAGTACACTGGCCAATATCATGTCTGAGAACACGATTACGTACAAGAAGACCTTCCAGGCGAACCATCACCTCGAAGTACTCGCCGGATACACAGCCCAGTTATCTACCTTTGAAGTTATTGCCGCCGGCTCAAAAAATCAGCTCACGAACACCGTCACCACGATCGATGCCGGCGATCCAAATCCCAATCGTCAGGCTTTCGGAAGCAAAAGTCAAAGCAGCTACCTATCGTTTTTAGGCCGCATCAACTATGCCTTTCAGGATAAATACCTATTCACCGCAAATATCCGGCGGGACGGTTCGTCGGTCTTTAGCTCGTTGCACAAGTATGCTGTTTTTCCTTCCTTCTCCGCCGGCTGGAGGATATCGCAGGAGCGCTTCATGGCCGGCATTCCGTTGATCAGTGACCTGAAGATCCGCGGAAGCTGGGGACAAGTTGGTATCGATGGTAATCTGGGCAATGGCACAGAGTATGCCACGATTGCATCCGGATACCTGTATAATTTCGGGCATACGGTTTATCCCGGAATGGCTGCCAATCGGGTTCCTAATTCCAGCCTCAAATGGGAGACGGTAACCCAAAGTGATGTGGGAATCGATCTGGGCCTGTTCGACAACCGGATAAGCCTGACGGCCGACTATTTTTCGAAACGGTATACCAATATGATCACCCAACGGCTTATTCCTGTCTATGCGGGAATTGTTAATGATGGTTATTATGAAAACGCGGTAAGCCAACCTATTAATAGCGCCACCGTACTCAATAAGGGTTTTGAATTTGCCCTGAACTACAGAAAATCGCAAGGTACTTTCACCTATACCCTTGGTGCTAACTTCACGACCTTTACGAACAAGGTAATCAAACTTGACAATGAGATCGTGGGAGGAAACACCGGGAACACCCCCCAGGGAAATCTGACCCGAACGGTGCAAGGTGGTTCCGTAGGCCAATTCTATGGCTGGCTGACGGATGGCATTTTCCAGAATCAGAATGAAGTCAATCAGGCTAATGCGTTAGGCGATCCCAACGTACCGTTTCAGAATGGCAGCACCTCACCGGGCGATTTCCGGTTCAGGGATCTCAATGGTGATGGCGTTATCAACGACAAGGACCGGACCTACATCGGCAGCCCTATTCCGAATTTTACGTATGGATTTCAGGCCAATCTGGGGTATAAACAATTTGACCTGTCTTTATTTTTTCAAGGTGTCCAGGGAAGTAAGATTGCAAACGTAAACCGGTTTATTACTGAATCCAGCGGAGGCTTTGAAAACAAAAGCAAGGACATGCTGCAACGATGGACTGATACGAATCCTACCAATGCCTACCCCCGTGCCATTGCGACCGACCCCAATTTTAATGATCGCTTTTCAAACCGATTTGTTGAAGATGGTTCTTACCGCGGCTGCGCAATATTCAATTGGGCTACAAACTGCCTTCACCCCTTCTGCAAAAATTATCCATTCATTCGCTGAGGGTTTATGTGTCAGCGCAGAACCTGATCACCCTGACCCGGTATAAAGGATTCAATCCGGACATCGGGGCGCAACAACAAAGCAATCTCAATTACGGCGTCGACAATTCTGTCTACCCGCAAAGTATTACTTTCCTGGGCGGTGTCAATCTTGAGTTTTAAAATTTCTTCTTACGCAAAATGACCATGACTATGAAAACGATTTATAAATTCAGCAGGATCTGCCTGCTGGGAATCCTGATCGGATGTGGAGAAGATTTCCTGACGAGACCTCCGTTAAATCAAATCTCGCAAGGTAGCTTTTGGAAAACCGAAAGGGATGCTACCTCCGGCGTAACAGCGATCTACGATGCACTCCAAATGGATTTAGGGTACCGGCTGGGGATGATGGTTTTTGGAGATGTTGCAGGTGATGATATGACCTCTTTCGATGTGAACTGGTTTGCCCAATATGATAATTTCACCCTCAATGCCTCCGATCAACAGGCGCTTCGTGCCTGGAGGGCGTGGTGGGCGGGTGTAGCAAGGGCGAATGCTGTGCTGGATCAGGTACCCAACATTCAAATGGATGAGAATGTAAAAACACGGTCGATAAATGAAGCAAAGTTTTTGCGGGGCGTCTGCTATTTCAATTTGGTCACCATCTGGGGAGATGTTCCGCTCATCCTGACGGAACTGAATCAGGAGCAACTTAATTCTGTCACCCGGCAATCTCAAGATGAGGTCTGGGCACAGATTGAAAAGGATTTTTCAGAGGCCGAAGGATTGCCTTTGCAGTATACTGCCGTCGATGCAGGCCGCGCTACCAAAGGGGCCGCCAAAGCGTTTCTTGCCCGAAGCTACCTGTATCAGGGGAAGGTTCAGCAGGCATCAGACAAAGCCAAAGAAGTGATCGACCTCAACGTCTACGATCTTCATGACGAGTATATAAAAAATTTCCAAACTGCTTTTGAAAATGGTATTGAATCCATTTTTGAAGTACAATTTGTTGCCGGCACAGGCGGGTGGGGTAATAATGAAGGAAACTGGGCGCCTGTATTTACCGGGCCTCCCGGTAAATATGTGCCTGCCGGGGCCTATGGAATTATTATTCCGGAGGGAAGCGTTAAAGGCACGTACGAAGCGAATGATAAACGCAGGGCGGTAAATATTTTTGAGCGCGGCTCCGTGTACAATGCCATTCCCTATGATTCTACCTGGTCGCCGACGGGAGTAAGCCTGGCGAAATACATCGTGGGCGACCCGCCGGTACCCACAGAAGGTCCTATTGATGCTGAACGGAATACGCCCGTCATCCGCTATGCTGAAGTTTTGCTTACGTATGCCGAGACTCTGAATGAATTGGGCCAAACTGCTCAGGCGGAACCTTACCTCAACAAGATACGCGTCCGCGCCGGGCTTGGGGCCGTAACAGGCCTAAGCCAGGCTGCCTTCCGGGCCGCAGTCTTACAGGAAAGGCGTATCGAGTTTTTTGGAGAAGGTCATCGTTTTTTTGACTTGAGAAGAACGGGCAACCTGGATCAATTTGTCAGGGTGACGGCCGGCAAGTTCAACTTTACACAACCTAAGAACCTTTATTTTCCCGTACCGCAGAGCGACAGAGATCTGAATCCGGGATTGAGCCAGAATGCGGGGTATTAGGAAGTCCGTAGTCAAGAGTCTTGAGATGACAGCGAAGGCCAAAAGCTACGGTGTCATCATCTCCATGCAGCTTTTTATTATTCTGGTGTACACGGTATTCACCTTGCTAAAATACTGGACTTAACCCGGGTAAAGTGAAGTGTAAAAGATCCCTACTTGCACCTGTGCCGCTCCTTCTGATACTTTCAGCACTCTCCGGATGCGGTTCCCATCACGAACCCTTGCGGGTGAGTAAAACGAATCCGCGGTACTTCGAAGATGGTTCAGGGAAAGCGGTGTACCTGACCGGGTCGCACACCTGGAATAACCTTGTTGAAATGAAACCGGCGGGAAATCCGGATATATTTGATTACCCCGCTTACCTCGATTTTTTGGAACGGTACGATCATAATTTCATCCGGCTTTGGGCCTGGGAATTAGTAAACTGGGATACGCGCGGAAATGTTCAGGAACTCCCGAAAGTCCTTGACGTGAATCCCCATCCCTGGAAAAGGACGGGACCCGGAAATGCATTGGATGGCAAACCCAAATTTGACCTTACTCAATTTGATGAAAGCTACTTCCAGCGTCTGGGACATAGAGTGGCCGAAGCGCGCAAAAGAGATATTTACGTGTCCGTTATGTTATTTGAAGGATGGGGTATCCAGTTCAGTCCCGGCGGTTTCCGAAACCATCCCTTCCATCCGGACAATAATGTTAACAGGCTTGAGCTTGACACCGCGGCACAGAGTAAGGGATTGGAGATACACGAATTGCAGAATAAAAAAGTGTTGGAAGTCCAAAAGGCCTACCTAAAGAAAGTGATCGATGCAGTACGTGACCTGGACAATGTGTTATTTGAGATTTCCAATGAAAATCATTCCCGCTCCACGGCATGGCAATATGAGATGATCAACGTGATACGGGAATACGAAAAGCAAACGGGTACTTCCCATCCGGTGGGCATGACCTTTCAGGTGGAAGGCGGCAGCAACCAGACACTCTTTGGCAGTCCGGCCGACTGGATATCACCCAATCCGGAAGGCGGCTACCGTGATGATCCCCCGGCCTCCGACGGAAAAAAAGTTATTCTTAACGATACCGATCATTTATGGGGATTGGGCGGAAATCACAAATGGGTATGGAAAAGTTTTCTGAGAGGGCTTCATCCGATTTTTATGGATCCCTATGATGGCAAGGTGCTCAATTCAGGGTACGACACGAAAGCGCTGGAGACGGAGATCGAATCCGTAAGAAAGAATATGGGATACACCCTGCAGTTTGCCAGGAAAATGGATCTTATCCACATGGAGCCGTCCAATGCACTCAGTTCCTCCGGCTATTGTCTCGCCCGTAAAAACGCAGAATACCTTCTATACCTACCCGAAGGCAACCAACTGGAAGCCGATCTGACAGGAGCAAGTTCAACTTTTAAAGTAGAATGGTTTGACCCCCAAACCGGAAAGGAGATTGATGGAGGGAAGGTGGAAGGAGGAAAGAAGGTCGTGTTCAAGTCGCCGTTTCAAACGAATGAGGCTGTGCTGTACTTAGTCCTGAGTCCCTGAGGCTGAGTTGCATCTGTCTGAACTGTGATTTTTGTGATTAAATGATTTTGTGTGATTCTTGTTATAATCATTTTAATCCCAAGAATCGGGTCAGACAATATCATGACCCATCAGCTCAGGCCCGCGGCATAATCTTGACTTGAGTTAATTTATTCGGGTTCTTATTTCGCCCTTTCAGGGCTTCAAACTCATCGTTGATCAGAACGAAGGGCTTCTCCCTTCGCTATTGCTTACACCCTTTCAGGGCTCTCAGGTAGGGACCCGAATAAAAGACTTCAGTTCTTACACAGCCTCCCATAGTCTTGAGTTAGAGACAACAAGGGGCGCAACCCACTTCAACACCTCAACCCTTCAACACTTCAACACTTCAATATTTCAACACCTCACCCCTTCAATACTTCAATACTTCAACAGATCAACGTAAGCGTCCGGTGAAGCCATCTTTCAATGAGGGCCAGAGCAAACTCAACATTTCAACACCCCAACATTTCAACACCACAACACTTAAATACCCCAATACTTAAACACTTCAACACTTAAACACTTCAACACCTCAACACTTCAACACCTCAATACTTCAACACTTAAACACTTCAACACCTCAACACTTCAACACCTCAATACTTCAACACTTAAACACTTCAACACTTAAACACTTAAACACTTCATTTCACCATCCGACTCAAAAAATCGAGTGCAAGTTTCAGGCGCGGTCCGGAGAAAAAAACATCTCCCCCATGAGGTGCCCCATTTAAGACCTCGAGATGTACATCCTTGTTCAGTTTTTTATATTTGGCTTCGAGTTCATACGACTGATCGATGGGCATCTGCGGGTCGCGGTCGCCGTGAAAGATCAGGAGTGGAGGATCAGTTTTGTCGACATAAAATACAGGGCTGGCCAGTTTTGCCAGGGATGGCACAGCTTGCGGCAAACCACCCAGCAGTAATTCAAGAGCAGGTGTCCGAACGGAAAGTCCGTAGGGAGTTGACTGATCTAATATGTCTGTCAGGTTGGACGCGCCGAAATAGTCGAGGATAGCATCCACTTTGGACGACTGTTTGGTGAAGTCGCCTACCGTGCCCTCGAGGTCAGCGTTTCCATTGGATAGGCCAACGAGTGCAGCAAGGTGACCTCCTGAAGACGCCCCACCGATAGCGATGCGGCTGGACTTGTATCCGTATTGAGAAGCTTTTGCGCGCAGAAAGCGGATAGCCGCTTTGATGTCATGGATAGCGGCCGGGAATCGAGCCTCCGTTGATTGCCGGAAGTCCAGGCTGGCAAGAGCGATACCATGTTGTGAAAATACTTTTGGAACATTCTCCTTCGAGCCCGACCTCCACGCTCCACCGTGCACCCACACCAGCAAGAGAGGAGCCTTAACACCCGGGGGCATGTAAATATCCAGTTTCAGGTCTTTGCCATTGACGGTAGCGTAGACGATATCTTTGTAGTTAGGGGCCTGTGCCAGCACGGGATGGATCTGAAAGAACAGCGCCACGCCACAGCAAACGATCGTCTTTCGCAGAAGAGAATTGAGTTGATTTGACCGCGCTCGTTGCAACATTTTTCCTTACAGGTTCCTACGAGGCGAAATTAACAATTTGAGCGTTGCCAACCGACAAAAAATTCAGGGACTGAATTCCCTTCCACGCCCCAAAACTTCAACACTTCAACACTTCAGCACTTCAACACTTCAACACTTTCCGGTCTATTTTTGAATAAAGGGGTCTTTGTGTACATTTGCAGTCTTGTTTTTCGGCTCCGTATTTCAATGGATAGAATTTAAGATTCCGATTCTTAAGATGTAGGTTCGATTCCTACCGGGGCCACTAAATCGGTGAAACGGTGATCGGTAATCGAAGCTTTCCTACTGCGTCCCCGGCCGCCTTCAAAATATCCGATTCCATCATTATCTCCCGTTTTTACGCTGTCATCCCGGCCACAGACAAGCCGTAATAGAGCGCGCTGCCCTGACATGAGCCGGGATCCCCGAATCCCGGCAGCGGGTTATCCTATGGAGGCGAATCATTCCACCGGTAATTAGAGGGTATAATTCCGTAAATTTGAAGGCAGGACTCCGCCCTCCGCCCTTGTTGGTGTTTCCTTAGATCAGCTCACGCAGATTGATTCCTTACCACAAGTGATTGGCCTTGAAGCGGAAAAGCGGTTAGAAAAAGCCTTTTGTAACATGTTGATTTTCGCTCAAGTCAGGAGCCGTGTACAGTTTCGTGTAGGACGAGGGCGGAGACACCAAAATGAAACAGCCTGCCCTGATTTTTATCGGGGGTCATCCCGTGCCACGTAGTGGTGTTCTATGGAATGGTGAACTATCATGAGCCGGGATCCCCAACAAGTTGTAGGTCACTTGGATAGAAAGCAACGTTTGTGATTAACGAATGCCAAGCAAGGGCTTTATTCCGTTGAAAAGATGAAGCAAATAAACAGGGATCCCGGCTCATGCCCCAAGCAGCATTTCATAGACAACGGATGCGTGGCCGGGATGACAGTTTCATTTTCAGAAAATCCCCGCCCTTTTGGTGTTTCCGTAGATCATTTTCAGTTAAGTCAGGAGCCGTTGTACAGTTTCTTCACCAACAAGAATTAGCGAAATGCCTTCATGCTGATTTCGCGCAAATCGAATCATTCCGTTGAATTCGCTGCGTTCATCGGTCTTGCGCTCATTTTTTCCGCCCTTGTTGGTGTTCTTCACCAACAAGCTTCCAAAGCAAGTAACGTTATACCGGTCGTTGCTTGTCGATGTGAGTCAGAAAATCCCAATTCTGCGATGGGTTGTTCGTGAAGAACACTAACAACGGCGGGGGGCGGAGGGAAAAGAACACCAGCACGGCGAGGAGCACCAGCAGGTTGTTGGTGAAGAAACTGTACAATGGCGGGGGGAACACTAGCAACGGCGGGATATCTTGTAAGGTGCATACCCGACAATAAGGTAAGAAGGTTTGGGAGTGAGGAATGGCGTGCTGCTACGAAGGTAATAAGGTTTGTATGTGCATGGCACGAACTGTCTGCAATATCATCGTTCTAAACCTGAGCAAATGAAAAATGGAATTATGGCCCCTGTGACTGAACAGGCCCAAGCTGAAAACAAGTTTGGAATGCGTTAAGACAGTACTCGCTAACCTTATTACCTTCGTAGACAGAACGTTCCACCACCACCTTTCTAACCTTATTACCTTATTTAACCACCACATTATCTATGATTGCAAATCAGGGGCGCGATGGAATTACTTGAGTGATTCCAAGGCCACTTGGTTTGCCCGCTCATAATAAAACATTACCGCACCACACCCAAATGTTTTTGTTTTTAGAAGTTTAAGATCAACCCTATCCTTCACGTTTTTAAATAATGGCAAACCGCCTCCTAAAATAATTGGCTGAACGCTAAGCTGGTATTCATCAATTAAGTCAAGTTGCGCTAAGGCTACTATTAAACTCGGGCTGCCAACTAAAATGTTTTTACCCGCTTGTTGCTTGAGTTCGAAAACTTCTTCTTTAATGATTTTCTTTTTCAATATCGTATTTTTCCAATCAACATTTTTCAGCGTGCGGGAAAAAACAATCTTTGAAATAGTGTCTATTAATACTGCAAACTCGTCCATTGGCTTATTACCAGTAGGATTTTTTACGACTAATGGCCAATAATTTTCCATCAGTTGATAGGTTATCCTTCCGTATATAAGGGTGCCTGCATTCCGCAATAGCTCATTATAATGCTGATGTATTTCTTCATCTGCAGTCATTGCCGTGTGGTCGCAAAAGCCGTCAAGTGTCATATTCATTGCCGCAATTAGTTTTCTCATATTTTGGATGGGAGTTGTCTGATAAAGATACGTGACTGCGCCAAATTGCGCCAGGTCGGGACATCTTACCACCCTTCATGCTACTTTACTCATAGCCTGGTCGTAGACTCTCCTTAGACTGACCAGAGCCTGCCTATTATTGCCAAAGGGGTAACCACGGTATGACCACGGTGGTAACCACGGGTCGACCACGCTTGTGGGTTATTTTCTGCGTTTTGATGCTAAAAATGGAGGTGCAGGCTATAAAAAGTGCGCAATTGCAGTAATTATTGAGTTTTCTGCACTCACGTGATGGGAAGGTGAAGTCGCTTCCGCATGCTGATGTCCTTCTTTCTTTAAGGTACGAAAAACTGGCAAGATCGCTACAGACAGGCGAGAGGATTTGTGTAAGAATATTTCATGGCATTACCTTGTGTCAAACTATTCCCCATTGGCATTTTACCAGGTTTACGCACCCTCTCCTGCCATGCGCGATTTGATCCGGGAGGTTCAGATATACCATATAAAATGGAATGAGGAAGAAAACATTCCCTCCCCTTTCATTACGTGCCTTGCCAATACGGAACAAAATCTGTATTTCGTTCTCCATGATCCTATGAAAGTGGTACCCGGTGTCAAAATCGAAATACCGGCGCCCCCCGTGTTTGTAACCGGACCTAAGTACAAGCCAGTCGGCTTGAGGTTTGGTAAGGATCACTTAATGATCAAGGTTGCCTTTCATCCGACGGGTACGTACCGCTTGTGCGGAATAAATATGAAACAGACGGTTAACAGTGGTATCGACGGGGTCAGGATATGGGGAGCGGATGTGGCCGACCTCTTGGAACGACTAAGAAAAGCGTCTTCCTACGATTCAATGGCCAGGATGGTATCTTCGTTTTTGGTAATGAAGTTTGATAGCACATGCAGGCCAAAGGAACCCATTGATCAGGTTGCCATTCAAATGCTCGACCCTTTATGTAAACGTTCCCTGACCGAATGGGCATCCGCGGCATGCCTGAGTCTCCGCCAGTTCGAACGCAATTTCATGACGAGAGTGGGTATTTCCCCAAACTTGTTCATTCGCATCGTGCGATTTGAATATGCCATGCGAACGAAATCAACTACGAATAAAAGTTGGTCCGGCGTTGCTTCGGAATGCGGTTATACCGATTCATCTCATCTTTTAAAAGAATTCAAGCGATTCGCTGAATTCCCTCCGAGTGAGTTCTACCGGCACCCGACCAGTGGTCACAGTAGTTTTAAGACTGGCTAACATGTCGGTTTTTTACCAAGCTTTGTAACGGGAGGGCTCGTAGTTTTGGCGAAAACATTCGCCCATGATAACGAGTATCCGGTTTCTTACAATTATTCTGGTTGCCTTGATTACAGGAGCCCAATTTGGAGTATGGTTTGGCTATAACCCGAAACATTTTTCAGTTAGCACTTACCTGGAACAGCAACAGGGTGCAATCCGGGGGCTCAATACGCTTATGCCTGTCCTGGGATTAGTAAGTATTGTTCTCACGTTGCTGTCGGCATTTTTGCAAAGGGAAGACCGAAGCACTTTTTCTGTATTGCTCATTGCAGCGGCATTTTTACTGACAAGCGGGCTCGTGACAAGATTCGGAAATCAACCTATCAACAAAGTGGTCATGACCTGGACAATGGATAACGTACCTGCCAACTGGACAGATTGGAGGGACAAGTGGTGGTCTCTGCATATCGTGCGAACGTTAACATCGTTTCTATCTCTTATCCTTCTTGTGTGGTCGGGAGTAAAAAAAGGCTGATTCTACGTGAAATCATGTAGATTTAGGAGGATTTATAGATAAAATGTAATGAAATCTCTGGCCTGTTTTATCGGGGTTGCTTTTGTGTTGGTTTCAACATCAGCATTCTCTCAGGACTACAGACTTTTCAGGATAGGTCTTGGTACAGGGTTAACCACTCCAAAAAGAATTGTTCCGGGATTTTTGCTTTATATCGAGCCTTCCTGGAGGATACATAACAACATCGCACTGGGGCTGCGTATCGAAACGATGGGATTGCCTTATGGCGACATTGGTGTAATGGGCTCGTATTCCGTTAACGGTCAGTATTATTTCTCAAAAGGTGCAGCCCGGCTTTTCGGGGGAATCGGATTTGGAATCTATACACCGAATCGTGGGCTACTCGCCTCGTGCACCTGCGAGAATCAACCAATGGAAAATGTGTTCGGATTCTATCCCCGTTTGGGACTGGATTACAAGCACATGGTGTTTACGTTGGATTATAATGCTGTTCAAAAGGTGAAACAAAGAATGTTTCACGAACCGCTTGTCATGAATCAATCACCGGAATATTTTAACGCCGAAACAAGCTATCTTTCTCTAAAGATTGGCTTTTTTATCGGGGGTGGTAGAAAATAGCAATCAATTCCAGGAGTTTGCCCCGGCGCGTTATTCCGATCTCAGGCTATTGACAGGATTAGCGTACGCTGCTTTGAGCGCCTGGAAACTGACCGTAAGCAACGTCACCAGCAACGCGCCTGCGCCGGTCATGAGAAAGATAGGCCAGCCGAGCGTGGTCTTGTATTCATATCGCTCTATCGCCCCGCTCAACATATACCAGGCTACCGGCATCGCTATAAGACAGGAAATACCGACAAGGATCATGAATTCGGACGACAGCGTCCCCCATAGACTGGCAATCGAGGCACCCAATACTTTTCGGATACCGATCTCTTTTGTTTTTTGCTCCGCCACAAACGATGCAAGCCCCAGCAATCCCAGGCAGCTGATCACTATTGCCATCACGGCAAACACCGCGGCCAGTTTTCCAATGCGATCTTCCGTTTCAAATTTCCGAGCATACTCTTCATCGGTAAACTTGAATTCAAATGGTACGTCCGGAATGATTGCCGCAAAGACCTTCTGAACTTTTTGCAATGCATCTTTCATCGGAATGGCCGGATTGATGCGAAGTAATACAATACCCTTCCAACCATAAGTAAAAAATACCGTGGACTGAACCGGATTGAAAGGCGATTCCATGATCATATCTTTCACCACCCCGATAATCTGAAGATCGCGGTCAACACCCCAGGCGCGATTATTCCAATGAACCACCTGACCGACGGGGTTTTTCAGCTCCATCTGTTTAACGGCCGACTCATTGATAACGATCGTATTCGAGTCGCTTGAAATCGCCCGGTTGAAGTCGCGCCCGTCAACGAACTGCCAACCGATCGCGCGCCCAAAATCAAGCGAAACATTCAGCGTTGCAAATCCATCCTCTTGCTCCGGGCGTTTGCCGGGCCAGGTGAATCCCCCGTTGCCGGACCAACTGCTGGTCACCGGGCCACCCGACTCTGCTACCTGCAGTACGGCTCCACTTTTTTTCAATTCGTTCTCCAGCACCTGCGCACGCTCGTTGAACGCGTCCGATTTTTTGGTGATCATCAGTAATCCTTCACGATCATAGCCTACCGGGCGATCTTTTACGAACATGAGCTGGCGATATATAACGCCCGTGCAAATAACCAGCAATACGGATACAGTAAACTGGACCACCACCAGCACTTTGCGCGGCAGCGTCGAGAATCTTCCCGCACGGAACGTGCCCCGCAAAATAGACGACGGCTTGAATGCTGACAAATAGATGGCAGGATAGCTTCCCGCTAAAATACCGGTTAGTAAAATGAAAGAAGTCAGCGCGACCCAAAACCATCTGAAATCAAACGGAATCTGCATTAGCTTGCCCGACAAAACATTGAACCAAGGTAAGCTGATCGACACAAGCGCCAATGCAAGAACGGCTGCCAGCATGGTTGTTAGCAATGACTCCGTTAAAAACTGTCCCACCAACTGACGCCGTACGGAGCCGATCGTTTTTCGAATACCAACTTCTTTGGCTCGCCGCTCTGACCGTGCTGTACTCAGGTTCATAAAATTGATGCAAGCCAATAACAGCACAAAGGCACCGATGCTCCCGATGAACCAAACAAACTGAACCGGCCCGGTTTGCAGTTCACCTTCTTTAAAATCAGAACGCAAGTGCCAATCGCTCATCGGCTGCAGGGTTACTTGCGGACTTACTGCGCGGATTTCCTCCCGCATGTAATCAAGATCCTTGCATGCTTTTATTTCTGCGTCCTTGATTACCGCTTTCGCTTGTTCGAGTGTCGTGTTCGGCTGCAGAAAAGCATAGGCGAAATGGGCATGATTTGCCCAATCCTGCTTCAGGATCCAGGACGAAAAGGACATACGGTAGGCCCATGGCTGGAAGAATTGAACGTCATACAATTCGGAGTTATGCGGGAAATCTCTATAAACACCGGTAACGGTCACGTCGCCGTTGTCCACGTGAAATGTCTTTCCGGCGGCGGGTTGATCGCCAAATAATGCTTTCGCTGTTGATTGCGAGAGCAGGATCGAATGAAGATCGGCAAGTCCATTCCAGTTGCCTTCTAGCATTTCAAATGAAAATGCTTCGGGTCCTTCTTCCCCGATCCACATACCATTTTTTGTGACGTGATTTTCACCCATCGTCATGACCGATTCATTCCCGGCCACCGGGATCACAGCCTTCAATTGCGAACTGTAATTGTTCTTCAACTCCTCGATCAAAAGATAAGGAAGATAGCGTTGTCCTTCATAATGCTTGCCCCTCCACGTACCCGCTTTCATGACCTTCGCCACCCTGTCATAGTTTGCGAAATTTTTATTGTAAGAAAGCTCATCGAGCAGCCACAATCCGATGACCATGGCTACGGCCATTCCGAGCGCCAGGCCACCGATGTTGATCAACGAATAGCCTTTGTTTCTGAAAAGGTTTCTCCAACCGACTTTAAAATAATTTTTGAACATGGCTTTCTGATTTAGGTTAGTTGAGGACGCTTAACAGGGTGTGTTTTCAAAGCCCGTGCCATCTTGAAATGATTTCAAATTAGCCCGCCGGGCCGGATGCAGAGGGCAGACGTGTCCACATACGATACATTTTGCTCGAAAACGGTCATTCGCTATCAGTAATTCCCTTTAGTTTGGAATGATAAGAAAACTCAACGCAATAGTCGGCTTTTTTACTCATAGTAGAACTCCAGTTGGCTGTGACCCAGATGGCCAGAACTTGATTTATACGTCGTAATTTTTTTTACAGGATACCCCTTCGAATTGTAGGTGTAATCATACGAGTCTGGACGAAGTCCGGGAAATGAACATGCCTGATAATTAACATCCTCCCTCAATTTGTTGTTGACTGACCAATTCTGAAAATTGAAGTCCAGATAACCAAGGTGCCGGAAAGGATTGATGTTCTTGTCGTAGGCGTAATTTCCCTCGTTGCAAACCTGGCCAGACTGCGTAGTCTTATCGCTAACGATATTCTTGTAATGAACCTCAAACTCGTATAAAAATGAATTACCGTTGGAGTAGTTGTAATTTACTTTGACGCTGTTGTGAAGACTGTCCACGCCATCATATGTCGTGGAAGTTTGCGTACCCACCAGCCCATTGTTGAAATACAACGTCTCGGTGATCTTATTTTCAACTCCATACGAATATTGATCTTCACTATACTGTTGTCCCTTCAAGGTGGTTGCTATTTTCGACACAACAGCGCCTTCATACGTGAAAGCCTGGATACTGTTTTCTTCAAAATGTACAGATTGCGTGTTATAAATTTCACGATGAATGGTTTCCAGGCGACCATCACCATTGTAAACGTACGAGGCCCTGGATTCAGGCTGGTAAACAATCCCCGTACCCGGAATATCGACTTCAATTGAGTTGACATACATCGACAACCTCCTGGCTTCCGTTAATCCCCCCAGCCCATACGTGACGGGATGTGGGCCATCTGCCCTTCCATCCCAAACTTCTTTCGCCGGGATTTCAGATTGGATGTCATTCATCCCCCACTTGTCTACCAGCTCGATCGTGTAATGGTGAAATCCATTCCGGATCTCCAATGTATCGACAGGACCAATGAAATCGTAATCTTTTGCCCATTGCTTCGAATTATTGAAGTCGTACCCGCTGACGTTAAGATGGGCGTCCAGGTTTTCATAACGTATTCCTCCTACTTCGATTTTCACCTCGGTCTTAATTAAGACCATTCCATCATTGATGGGTGCAGCGCCCTCCTCATGCCGGCAAGAATAGAAAAGAGATAAGAATGTAAATAAGAATGCGGGGAGAGTGATTAGTTTTTTCATTTTATTCGGCTGCAAATATCTAAAGGCAAATTCCCTAACGATGAAATTTTTGTCTCAAAGACGGGTAATTTTGATTCATTCAAGGACTTCTCAGTCTGGTGGCGTCATCAAAGGATCTGTTTAG
Source organism: Cyclobacteriaceae bacterium (assembly GCA_035317975.1). GTDB lineage: Bacteria > Bacteroidota > Bacteroidia > Cytophagales > Cyclobacteriaceae > ELB16-189. Next base: position 15,080 of record DATHFS010000492.1, read on the forward strand.
ACGCTAGCCGACAAAAGGCTTGAGGCTGGCACAACTTTTTCATTCCCCTAGTCAGAATCAAACAAACCATTCAATCATGAAAAAGTTGCCAATTTTGATGCTGTTCTCGGTTATGCTGTTCGGCGCATCATCTGCTTCAGCACAGATATACGTAAAGATACGACCCGTTGTTCCGGTAATTGTGGTGACGGATCGACCCAGTCCTGTTCATGTGTGGATTGGTGAGGAATGGAATGAAGATGGAGGGAACTACAGATATGCCGGCGGCTATTGGGCCAATCCTCCTCAACCCGGTTACAAGTGGAAAAAAGGGCATTGGAATCATAATAAGGACCACGGCAATCAGTGGGTTCGCGGTGGCTGGCAGGGCAAAAAAGAGAAGAGAAGATAAATTAAAGTGACCTGAACTATTTTATTTTAGGATTTCCTCACACGTATCGGTGGCGAAAGCCATCTGACTCCGTTCGCAGGCGTCAGAACTATTACTCAGCGGATTGTTCCAATAAGCATAAATCCGGCAATCTTCATCCCTGCCTTAAGGAGTGTTGCCCTTGATGCCATGTTTTCAATGTTACAGCGCGCTGCCGGAACTCTCCCTGCCAGATAACATTCCCTTTTTAGTTCCTGGATGAGGTAACTCCCAACCCCCCTTTTTCTGGCATCTTCCTTAACTTCCATAAATAAGTCAGCGAAGGGAGCATTGTAATGAAGCATAAACCCACCCGTCGCAACCACTTCTTCTTTCGTCACGATTATATGGCTTCCTTCGGGCTCATGCCGGTGTTTAAAAAGTACATCTCCTTGAAGTTTTTTTCTGAATACAACTTCTGGCACAACTAAATTTGTACTGGCGAGGTCACTGAGTAAGATCACCGGTGAATGGATGTTCTCTGAGAATTCAAAAATCATGGACTGCAATAAAGAATCATTGCTTTGACATTCAATAAACTTTACCGCGGATGCCGCGATGAGTTTTTGAAAAAGCGGACTTGCCCATTTCCGATGAGACGGAGAAACATAAAACTCAAAAATAGTATCCCTATCCGGTACGTCTTGCCCCTTGACAGATCCATACCCTACGGGGGTGCCCTCCAGGGATAGTAAATAGGAATCAGACCACCCTCGTTCGTGGCAAGCATTGTGCCGAATCTGTGTATTTGCTTCCTGGAGAAAGAGACTGCGGAACACCGTTACGTGCGAAAGTTCACACTTTTGCGCTTCCAATGGCATACTGTAAGAAATCAATCCGGAGTTAAGCTAAACAAATAGTGAAGGAAGTTTGTTTATCGACTTCATTTTAGGAGCAAATTTCCCACCCTTTCAATGGTGCATTGCCTAGTTCGGAATAGTCCCGGGTTACTTCCTCCATATCTTTAATATGCCAGATCACGAAACGCCCCGGCCGATGGCTGATCAGCTCGGATTGACTCAGTTTCGCTGAATGCATTCCCCAGTAAATGAAAAATGCAGGAACCCTCAAAATTAGCTTGATAACCAGGCCGTCGAAGAGGTCTCATTTATCAACCCCAAAATCTGTGATATGTGTAAGTCTTTTTTCTCAATGTGTAACGTTTTAAAGATTGAATGTTTAGACTTTCGCCCACACCAGTTTAAAGTAAATATAGTTGAAGTTATATATCAAATACATGGTCAGCACCCGTTGCAAAATGGCTGTGAAAGAGGTGCTGACAAGGTTTGGATTGCATTTCATTGTCGTTGACTTAGGTGAAGTTGAAATCATGGAAAACATTTCTGCGGACCAGCGAGAGCAATTGAAAATTGCTTTACTCATTTCAGGCCTTGAATTAATGGACGACAAGAGGGCGGTATTGATTGAGAAAATAATAAATGTGATTACCGAAATGATTCATTATTCCGATGAATTGCCTAAAGTGAATTATTCTGATTTTATCAGTCAAAAATTAAATTACGATTATAACTACCTGTCTAACTTATTTTCGGAGGTGAAGGGTATTACCCTGCAGCAATTCATTATCGTCCATAAAATTGAAAGAGCAAAAGAATTGCTATTGTATGACGAACTCAGCCTTACAGAGATTTCCTACAAACTGCGTTACAGCAGTGTTGCACATTTATCCAATCAATTTAAAAAAGTCACAGGCCTCTCGCCGTCTCATTTTAAGCAATTGAAGGACAAAAAGCGAAGCCCGATTGAGGAAATTGGAAATCCAATTACCATCAAACCATTGAATTAATCCTTTCAAATGCGCAATAAAACAAACGGCATAGAACCAACAAAAAGACTGGAATCTCAATACGCCAGGAGTTTGATAGAGGCCAGCCTTGACCCGTTGGTTACCATCAGTACGGAAGGTAAGATCACCGATATGAACGAGGCGTTGGCCAACATTACCGGAATGCCACGCGAAAAACTTACCGGCACCGACTTCTTCGATTATTTTACCGAACCACAAAAGGCCCGCGAAGTTTACCAGGAAGTATTCGCAAAAGGATCGGTTGCCGATTCTCCACTTACACTTCGACATAAAAACGGCAAGCTGACTGATGTATTATTTAACGGATCAGTTTATAAAGATGATCGGGGGAATGTACTGGGTGTGGTGATTGTTGCCAGAGATGTTACAGCCCAAAAATTGCTTTCCAAATATTCTCTTAGTCTTATTGAAGCGAGTCTTGACCCGTTGGTTACCATAAGCACCGAAGGCAAGATCACTGACATGAATCAGGCAACGGTGAATATTACGGGCATAACACGTGAAAAACTTACCGGCACCGATTTTTTCGATTATTTTACCGAACCACAAAAGGCGCGTGAAGTCTATCAGGAAGTATTCGCGAAAGGATCGGTTGCTGATTCTCCGCTTACGCTTCGCCATAAAAATGGCAAGCTGACCGATGTACTATTCAATGGATCGGTTTATAAGGATGATAGAGGAAATGTCCTCGGTGTTGTGATTGTTGCAAGGGATGTTACAGCCCAAAAATTACTTTCAAAATACTCTCTTAGTCTCATTGAAGCGAGTCTTGACCCATTGGTTACTATCAGTACCGAAGGTAAGATTACGGATATGAATGAGGCATTGGCGAATATTACAGGCATAACACGTGAAAAACTCACCGGCACCGACTTCTTCGATTATTTTACTGAACCGCAAAAGGCCCGTGAAGTTTATCAGGAAGTATTTGCAAAAGGATCCGTTGCCGATTCTCCGCTTACGCTTCGCCACAAGGATGGCAAGCTGACCGATGTATTATTCAACGGATCGGTCTATAAAGATGATCGGGGAAATGTACTGGGCGTTGTGATTGTCGCCAGAGACGTTACAGCTCAAAAACTGCTTTCCAAATATTCCCTTAGTCTCATTGAAGCCAGTCTCGATCCATTAGTTACCATAAGCACCGAAGGTAAGATCACGGATATGAATCAAGCAACGGTGAATATTACGGGCATAACGCGTGAAAAACTCACTGGCACCGACTTTTTCGATTATTTTACCGAACCACAAAAAGCGCGCGAAGTTTATCAGGAAGTATTTGCAAAAGGATCGGTTGCCGATTCTCCGCTTACGCTTCGACACAAGGACGGCAAGCTTACCGATGTCTTATTCAACGGATCGGTCTATAAAGATGATAGAGGAAATGTCCTGGGCGTTGTGATTGTTGCAAGAGATGTTACTGACCAAAAAATAATTGCAACCGAATTAACAGAGGCCAAAGTGTTTGCCGAGTTGGCAACAGGCATTGCTGAAGAAGCTAAAAGTAAAGCTGAAAGTGCCACGCGGACAGCCGAAGATGCAGTAAAAGCAAAACAGCAATTTCTGTCAAACATGAGTCATGAAATTCGCACTCCCATGAATGCAATTATCGGATTTACAAAAGTGGTACTAAAAACTAATTTGTCAGCTAAACAAAAGGAATATTTAACAGCCATAAAAATGAGTGGTGATGCATTGATCGTGCTCATTAACGACATACTCGATTTGGCAAAAGTAGATGCGGGAAAAATGACATTTGAGCAAACACCGTTCAAAATGGCCTTATCCATATCCACCATGCTTCATTTATTTGAGACAAAAATTCAGGAAAAGAATTTAATGCTGATTAAAACATACGACAACAACATTCCCGAGGTGTTGGTTGGCGACCCGGTGCGTTTGCACCAAATTATTTTAAATCTTGTGAGTAATGCGGTAAAGTTTACAACAAAAGGCAAAATTACTGTACGCGTTCAGCTGTTGGATGAAGATGAAGAGAAGGCAACCATTGAATTTGCCGTTATGGATACCGGAATTGGAATAGCCAAAGATAAAATAGAAACTATTTTCGAAAACTTTCAGCAGGCATCCAGCGGCACAGCAAGGTTGTATGGCGGCACAGGATTAGGGCTTGCCATTGTTAAACAATTAGTGGAAGGGCAGGGTGGAAGCATTCGGGTACAAAGTAAGATTGATGAGGGCTCTACATTTAGTTTCATACTAAGTTTTCACAAAACAAAAGCGGAGGCGGAATCAGAAACAGGAATAGTGGAGTTGGATGCGGAAATTAAAAACATAAAAGTATTGGTGGTCGAAGACATACCACTCAATCAATTACTGATGAAAACACTGCTGGATGAATTTGGATTTGAACGCGATATTGCCGCCAATGGAAAGATCGCGATCGAAAAACTGGAAACCAAATCGTACGATATTATTTTGATGGACTTACAGATGCCCGAAATGAATGGGTTTGAGGCCACGGAATACATTCGCAACAAAATGAATTCTAAAATTCCCATCATCGCTTTAACGGCCGATGTAACCACAGTTGACTTGGCAAAATGCAAAGCTGCTGGCATGAATGATTACATTGCAAAGCCCGTTGATGAAAGACTATTGTACAGCAAAATAGTTGGGTTGGTAAAGAAACCTATGGTTATTAAATATAATGACCATGAAGTAAATGGAAACGGTCAAAGTCAAAAGTTGAAATGCATCGACCTGGCTTATATTCTCCGTCTTACAAAAGGCGATTCCACATTAATGATGGAAATGTTTTCTGTGTATTTAAAACAAACCCCGCCATTAATTGGCGCCATGAAGCAGAGCTGGCAGGATAAAGATTGGCGCTCATTGTACGCGGCAGTGCATAAAATGATTCCCTCATTTTCAGTAATGGGTATGAATCCGGAATTTGAAGGCATGGCCAAAAGAATTCAGGAATTTGCAAGCACCCAGCAACAGACCGAGGAAATACCTGAGTTGGTGCTACAGCTTGAAAACGTTTGTATGCAGGCATGTAAAGAATTAGAAGAAGAGTTCACCGCGATTAACAATGCCAACTGATGAAAAATGAAAAAATAAAACTTTTCCTGGTAGATGACGATGCCGTTTTTTTAAAATCCCTGGAAATCGAATTCCTGCAGCATGCCGATTTTGCCATTGAAACATTTGTAACGGGTGAACTTTGCGTTGATAATTTGTCACACCATCCAGATGTAATCATTTTAGATTATCATCTTGACGGCATTAATACAAAAGCGATGAATGGCATAGAGACATTAGATAAAATAAAAGCGTTCAACCCGGATATCCCCATTGTGATGCTATCCTCTCAGGATAAAATTGAAGTTGCGATAAGCTGTATGCATCACCGGGCTTTTGATTATGTAGTGAAAAGCGAAACCGCCTTTGTACGCTTACAAAAAATCATTACTACCCTTTTCCGCTACAAAAAAATGGAAAAGGAGTTAAGTTGGTATATGGAGAGGATGTAATCCCCGCCGGCGGGCCTCGTCTTTCGATTCCTCGAATAGGTAAATCATGTAACTTATTTCTAACGTTGTGTAACACCCAGGTGTTAAAAGGTCAGCACTTTTGATCGTGAAAACTAATTCACAACTTAAAAACAAGAAAATGAAAATGGAAAAACTATTACCAACCCTTGCAATTGTATCGGTTGTTCTCATGGCTGCGTGCAGTGATCTAAATAATACTCCGTCACCTTCCGGAATGTCTCTAGCAGATAATTCAGCCGCTCATCAGCTACTGCTTGAGGCGTTGGTAAACCCATTGGTCAATCTTGGGGAGGTAAATCTCGGAGTTGCGGGCAATTTTGCGATTCTGTCAAAATCAGGAATTACCGATGTCTATCAATCTGCTATCACCGGGGATGTTGGAACAAGTCCAATTACCGGCGCAGCCCTGCTGTTAAGTTGTACAGAGGTGGCAGGGACAATATACACGGTTGATGCTGCCGGTCCTCTTGCCTGCAGGGTGACGAGCCCCAGCATGTTAACCACAGCGGTAGGCGATATGCAATCCGCATATACCGATGTCGCCGGACGTTCTAACCCGAATTTCCTGAATTTGGGCGCCGGGGACATTGGAGGCCAAACGCTTACCCCTGGCCTGTACAAATGGACAAGTGCCGTTGTCATCCCTACGGATGTTACCATTTCGGGCGGTCCCGAGGATATCTTTATATTTCAAGTTGCAGGGACCCTCATTATGAGTTCCGCTGTAAAAATTACGTTGATCGGAGGTGCACAAGCTAAGAATATTTTCTGGCAAGCTGCGGGCGCCGTAACCTTTGGAACGACAAGTCATTTTGAAGGAAACATCTTGGGCCAGACAGGCATAAATTTGCAGACTGGTGCATCAATAAACGGAAGGATGTTGGCACAAACTGCTGTAACGCTTCAAATGAATACCGTTACACAGCCGTAATAAATTCAATGAATTAAAATCGCCCGAGAGGCTGCCAAATTGGCCAGCCTCTTTTGCTTTCCCCTCAGTTTCCTTAACCGTTTTTGAGCTGGCCGAAAACACGTGAAATGTGTAGAATTTTTCGATCAATGTGTAACGTTCTACCGCCTGAATATCTTCACCTTCGTTGGAGTCTTTCTTAAAACGAATTGACAAAGCACCTATGCAAAAAGAAGATAAAATAAGGCTTTTTCTGGTAGATGACGATGCCCTGTTTTTAAAATCATTAGAGATTGAATTCCTCCGGCATGCTGATTTTGTGATTAACAAATTTGCAACAGGAGAACTTTGCATTGAAAATTTATCACACAACCCGGACGTGGTCATTTTAGACTATCACCTTGACGGGAATAACAAAAATGCAATGAACGGAATAGAAGTATTGGACAAAATAAAAACGATCAATCCTGATATTCCCGTTGTGATGCTGTCCTCCCAGAATAAAATTGAGGTGGCGATATGCTGTATGCATCATAGAGCCTTTGATTACGTAGTGAAATGCGAAACCGCCTTCCTTCGCCTGCAAAAAATCATCACTACCATTTTTCTTTACAAAAGAATGGAAAGAAATTGACCATTAGCCGTTCCGCCCTACGAAGGCAGTGCATTTCGTAGGGAAGTAAAGATTTTATGCAAAAGAGGCCATAACACACTTCAAGTGTGTTATCCAAGATACCTTTCCAGGTTCTTCTTGAAGTAGGCCGCACTATCGGTAATACTTTGTATCGGATTCCTCGCAAAATTGCCGCCCTGCTCTATGTAGTAGTATTGAAGGCCTGCGCGGGAGGCTTCGGGCAGGATGACGGTAAAGTCAATAGAACCGTTACCCAATTCCGAATAGTCGCGAGTTACTTTATCCATATCTTTAATATGCCACATCACGAAGCGTCCGGGTTGCCGGCTGATCAACTCGGATGGAGTCAGCTTCGATGAATGCATTACCCAGTAAAGGTCCAACTGAAGTTTGACGAGTGAAGGATCTGTCTCCCGCATGATTATATTATAACCGTTCTGACCGCCATAATCAACAAATTCAAAATCATGATTGTGATAGGCAAAACCGAGTCCGGCTTTGTTGACCTGTTCACCGATGGTGTTCAGTCTTCCTGCAAGCACCTTGAAGTTCTCAAGGGTTCTGAAAGCAGGATCCAACCACGGCCAGGTAATGTAACGCTGGCCCAGCGCATGTGCCCCTTCTATACACTGGTCAACATATCTCACCATGGCGTCCGCGGGCTTATCGAACAACTTGGTGAAATCGTAGTGACCGCTGGTGGTTATCATTTTATTGTCCGCAAGAAGTTGCTTGAACGCCGCGGCTTTTAGTCCATAATACTTCCCCTGGTCCGGATCGTAGCCATACGTTTCACAATCTTCATAACCGATGGAAGCGATCTTTTTTACAGTGCCCATCACATCCTTCGCCAGGGGCTCGCGAACGGTGAAGAGCTGCAGGCCCATTTTATACTTTCCGGCAGAAGCATCGCCAAAATCCGGGAGAGTTATAAGGGAGGCGGACATAAGGGAGGAGGATTGGAGCATAAAGTCCCTTCGGTTGATGAATTTCTTTTTCATTTCATATCGCATTAATCTACAACAGCGCAATCTGTTTTATCTCGATCAGATCCAATGGGCAAGTCTTGCTTTTTTCCCAATTCATAAGTGATTTGTTCATGAACGATCTGATGGCAGTAATTTACGAGTTTCCAATAAAAAAATCAGGCTTTCCAGATCCAAAATTTCGCTAAAGAAGAGATAGCCTAATTTTTTGCCAATTTATGCCTGGCCAAAACCAATCCTATTAATAGCCCAAACAGAGCATTGGAAGTGGAGACCTCTAACAAATGCGCCATCCGCACTCCGGCTGGCATGAATGGGTTTTCAATAATAAGTGGTATTGACGTTAGAACGGAATACATAAAAACACAAGCGACTATTTTCTCCGTGTTGTTACCCTTCAGGTAAAGTATTACAGGCAACCCAAAGAGGATCCATAAAAGACCACGGAAAAGCTGAAAAGGCAGAATGGAATTATGAATGAGAAGGGTGTGCTGAAATTGTTCAATGAATCCAGGAAGTTCCGGTGTTCCGGAATAAAAGGTGCGCACTTCGGCGAATTGCCAGGCTACATAGTGCCCGAATAAAAAATAGATAAACACGTACGTTACCGAGAGAGCCAAAATCTCTTTCCACATTGATTTCAGGTTCAGATGATGATCTTGAGAGCCATTGGTTTGTTTCCACTTACCCAGGATCCAAATACCTGCCGGAACAAAAGTAACCGCCGTGATAAAAGGATTAAGAAATAACTTCAGCAACACCTCGTCCGTAATAGCGGGCATGGCCTCCCGGAAATACCAGGTTTCTATCTGCGTCATAAAAGTGAGAAGACCCCAGAAGACCACCACAACTGCCAGAAAAAGTTTCACTCCACTGAGGTCAATTCGCTTAATTAAATAGACAACGCCAATGAAGTCAATCAATAAAACCACAAAAAGCATCAGTGGCTCAACATCGCTTTGGCTTTTCTGTGCCAGGGGAAAAGGGAAAATAATGGCGGGGAGGACAAAGAGGATTGTAAAGAGAAGAAATAATAAGATGTATTTTATGGCAGCCCTCATTGTTGCAGGTTAAGGTAATAAAATTCTTTCATTGATCAATATTTTCGGGCTCGCCGTCGGAATTACTGCATTCAAATCACCAAATAGGATCACAATGAACTTTGGGAAATCCGGCTATGTTAATACTGTTGGAAAGTATAAAATCAAGGATATATATAAAATCAAGGATATAAAAGACAAGACTTGGGTCTTCGTAAAGAGTTATGCAAAACAGAAAATTAGTCATCGTACAAACACCTTCGCCCCACGGGGGATTTCTTGGTCCCGGGCACGTGGCCCGCGCTGTGATAAAAGACAATTTCCCGGAAACGGATCCATTCATAGTATTAATGGATGACATGCTGGATGTACCCGACGGCGAGCCGGTTGGCGGACCTCATCCCCATGCCGGGTTCGAAACAGTTACATTAGTCCTGGAGGGAAAATTAAGCGATTCCTCAGAGGGGCTCAGCGCAGGTGATTTTCAAATGATGACGGCCGGAAAGGGCATCATCCATACCGAAAGCATAGCACCCCGGACAAGGCTTCGCATACTGCAATTATGGTTGACGCTACCAAAAAGCGTGCGGTGGACAACTCCCAGAGTGCAAAACCTGCATTTTGAAAATGTTCCTAAAATCGTCAAAGACGGATTGGAAATAAGGGTTTACAGCGGCTCTTTCGGAGGAATTTCATCACCCGTTCTCAACTACACCCCTGTCATTATTGCTGACATTCAATTTACGAGGAATACCAGACAGGCCAGATGAAACATGTTTCCGTATTGCCTGAACCCCAGGTAATGAATTACTGATTTAATTTCGGTGGTGATATAAGCCCCTGCTCATCCGGCATGTCCTTGATAAACAGCCTTAGTTTAGAGTATTGAAGTGTTAAGGAATTGTGGGGACCTGAAACTTCAACACTTCCGCACTTCAATACTTCAGCACTTTATTGCGATTTCCCTCTGGCCAGGATCGGCAAAATCGATTCAACCTTATCCTTACGAATACCGTACATGAAATCGTAGAGATCAACGGCGGGATCACAGTGAGGAATGATCACTTCCAGTTTATCCCCGACTTTGTAGGACTTGGAAGACTTCTCAAATGTAATCGTTCCATACTCATCCGAACCGGCAGTATAGTCAAAGCCGGGTTCACCAATAACGCGGCCATTCGGCTTATTTAAGGTAAACGCTTTCGAACCCGAGTCCGTTATCAGGCGGCCGGGATAATTGGCATTGATGATCGTGGTCATAACGGTAAGCGAAGGGGCGAAATCGTCATACTCCGTTTCATTTTTTTCTCCGCCTATTTCAATATACTGACAGTCCATAAACACATAGCTGCCTACCTGAAGATCCGTAAATCCCGGAATTTGGGTCATGATAGTATAGGTGCCTGTACCTCCACCACTGAATATTTCCAAATTCAATCCGGCCGCCTTCAACATTTCATAGGTCTTTACTACCGGTTCATAGTTTTCCAATGCCTTCGCCTTGCGCTGCTGAAATCCTTTTACATGCTGAACCCCTCCATCATAAGCAAGAATACCCCGGAATTTGAGGTTCGGCATTTTGTCAATCCGTTGTGCCAACGCAAGGGCCGGAGCCCCCGGAATAACGCCCGATCTTTTGATCACATCAATATCCATCACAACATCCGCAATGATACCGGCGGCCTTCGCTGCATCCTGGAGGTCGTCGGCATTCTGAGGATTATCAATAGCCTGAACGAATCCTTTGTATTTTTTTCTAAGGGCCATTGCTTTTTGAATTTTCGGAACGGTAACATTCACGCCCGTCATTAAAACATTGCTGATGCCATTATTCAGCATGATTTCCGACTCAGAAAGTTTGGCAGCACAAATCCCGACCGCCCCAGCGGCAACTTGCATCTTTGCAATTTCAGGACACTTATGCGTTTTAACATGGGGCCGGGTGCCTACTCCTGTTCCCTGTAGACTAGCCTGTACCGCTTTGATGTTTTGAGCCATCCTGTCAAGGTCAACACAGAGGGCCGGACTATCGAGGTCCCATTTTGATTTACCAATATCGCCTGATGCGATATCAATACGTTGCGCCTGCAAGGAGGGGGACCAAAAACCAGCTGCGCCGGCCAAAGCCCCTGTTTGCAAAAATTTACGACGGTTTAATGAATTAGGCATTTTTCGAAGTTTTAAAATTTAGTCAGCTTCCAAATTTATCGAAAAGAAAGCATAAATGTATCCGAGTGTGACTTACAACCTAAGGCTATATTTTCGACTACAAGATACTCTCGCAGTGTACGCCGTGGTCCGCCGTGCCTGCCTGCCGGTAGGCAGGTTCGTTGTGGCCTTTTGCGTTGCAAGGTCACGGCGGGCACGGCGAACCACCGCGAACCTGCCTACCGGCAGGCAGGCACGGCGGGTTCAGATTCAAAACACTCATTTGTATAATTAGATAGTTGGAAGGGCACCAGTTAAAAAAAATAATACCTTGCAGCGGATATGGCGCGAAGTACTAACCCACGTTTAAAACTCATGATTAAAAAGCCGTCAAAAATCAAAATCAGCAAGAAGCTGGACAGCATGGAGGACGCTCCTTTTTTTAAGAAGAAAATGGCGAAAGGTGCAAAAATGCTTTCTGTGGCGGGACTTCCTAAGCTGGATTGAACGCCCAATCAACTAAGAATGAACTACTGCCCCTTGACAACGCTTTGATATACTTCTTCAAAAGCCTTGCCGCGGTGTTGTGGCCACAGCGCCGAAAATTCTATCTCGATGCTTTTCAATAATTGAACGCAGAGTTCTTTGTCGTCGTCGCGTAAGGCATGCGTCATCAACATGGCATTCTTTTTAATTCGTTTCGAACACACCTCCACTACTTTTTCGCCTTTGGGCGTGAGTTCAATCCGTTTCGATCGTTTGTCCTCTTTATCATCGTACTCCCGGATCAATCCTCTTTTTTTCATCCGGTTCAGCATATCGGTCCCGCTCGAAAGCTCAAATAGGTTGGCATAGATTACTTCTGTTTTCCTGGGATTCTTTTCCTGCCTGATGGTAACCAACATTCCGAACTCTTCAATCTGATTCAGATCGGTTCCCTTCAGGGCCATGTTGGCATACACCATATTGAGTTTGCTGATCCGGCCGATGATCTTCATGAGCAGGCCGTCGACAAACTGGGGAACCACTCCTCCCACCAGGGGACCCTTTATTTTTTGCTCGTTTTGTCGGGCAAGATAATGCCTGCAAAAATCCGCGATGCTCCCCTCCCGGTGCCGGGCCTCAAAATTCCCCCATTCATTT
>DATHFS010000493.1:0-3339 GCA_035317975.1 Cyclobacteriaceae bacterium
AAAATGTTTCTCAACTGCCACACCTCCTTCAGTTTTAAATACGGCACGCTGTCGCCGGCAGACCTTTTTAACGAGGCCCGGCGCTGTGGGGTACACAAACTGATTCTTACAGAGATCAACACTACCGCTTCCTACATCGAAGTGTTGCGTCTCTGCGAGGAGAACAAAGGCGACTACGACCTCGAAATTGCCCTGGGTATCGAATTCCGAAAGGAAAATAAGCTGCTGTTCATTGCGCTGGCTAAAAACAACAAAGGCTTTGAAGAGATCAACCGCTTTCTCTCCTACCACAACACGGAAAATCTTCCCCTCCCCGACCGCGCCCCCGAATTCGAAAATGCCTTTGTCATTTACCCGCTGTCCCATTCCCTTGAATTGCTTCGTGAAAATGAATTTGTGGGGGTCCGCATCCATGAGCTTACTCAGCTTACGGTTCATTCCGTCGCACGGGAGAAATTACTTGCCTGGCATCCTGTCACATTTGGACTAAAGAAAACCGATTACAACATCCACAGGTTCCTGCGCGCCATCGATAATAATACACTACTAAGCAAACTTCCTCCGCAGCAGCAAGCTAACCCGAATGAAGTGATGATGACGGAACAGGAACTCCGCGAACACTACCGGAATTACCCTCACCTCCTCCAACAGGCCAATGCTATTCTTGAACAATGTCACATCGGGTTTACGCTCGACACCGACAAGAATAAAAAAACATTTACCGGCCAGGAGGAAGACGACTGGGATTTACTGATCAGCCGGAGTTGGGAAGGATTCATCCGCCGTTACGATTCGTCCAATCCGGTGATGCGTGAACGGTTCAACCGCGAGCTGGAAATCATCCGCCAAAAGAATTTTATTTCCTACTACCTGATTACCTACGACATCATTCAATTCGCCAGGCAACGGGGTTTTGATTACGTCGGCCGGGGCAGCGGGGCCAATAGCCTGATTGCCTACTGCCTGGGCATCACCAACGTCGACCCGATCGAACTGGACTTGTATTTTGAACGCTTCCTCAACCCGGAACGCACTTCCCCGCCCGACTTCGACATCGACTTTTCGTGGAAAGACCGCGATGCCATCACGGAGTATATCTTTGATAAGCACGGAAAAGACCACGTCTGTTTATTGGGAACCCATACCACCTACCAGTCGCGATCCATTTTGCGCGAACTGGGAAAAGTATTCGGCCTTCCCAAAGGGGAAATTGACAGCCTGGCCGATTATCCTCAGCAAAACCGCGACCGCGACCACATTACGCAACTCATTTTCAACTACGCGGAGCGCATGCATGAAATGCCGGCCAATATCTCTATCCACGCCGGTGGGGTTCTCATTACCGAAAAGCCGATCTATGCCTACACTGCCACCGACCTTCCTCCCAAAGGATATCCCGTATCGCATTTTGAAATGCATAGTGCCGAGGATATCGGCATCTATAAATTCGATATCCTCAGTCAGCGGGGTCTGGGGCACCTGAAAGAGACCGTCCACCTGGTCAGGAAAAACAAAGGCATTGATGTAGACGTCAACCGCTTTGATGAATTTAAAAAAGATGAGACGATCAAGGATCTGATCAGCCGGGGAAAAACGATGGGATGTTTTTATGTGGAGTCGCCCGCTATGCGGATGCTGTTGGGCAAGTTGCGCTGCGAAGATTACCTCACCCTGGTGGCGGCCAGTTCCATCATCCGGCCGGGGGTGGCACGCTCCGGCATGATGCGCGCCTACATCGAGCGATTTCATCTTACGCGCGAAGGAAAAAAATACGAGTCCATCCATCCCAAAATGGATGAACTGATGGCCGAGACGTTTGGTGTAATGGTCTACCAGGAAGATGTGATCAAGGTGGCCCATCATTTTGCAGGGCTCACGTTGTCGGAGGCCGACATCCTCCGCCGGGGAATGTCGGGTAAATTCCGGTCGCGTAAGGAATTTGAACGCGTACATGAGCGCTTTTTTGAAAATTGCAAGGCCCGGGGGTATCCCGATGCTGTGACCACCCGCGTGTGGTTTGAGATTGAAAGTTTTTCAGGGTATTCTTTCTCTAAAGGCCATTCTGCGAGCTATGCCGTAGAAAGCTACCAGAGCCTCTACCTGAAAGCACACTATCCCCTGGAATTCATGGTGGGCGTCATCAATAACTTTGGCGGGTTTTATAAGACCGAATTTTATTTTCATGAAGCGCGCTTGAACGGCGCTACGATTGAAGCGCCTTGTGTGAACCACAGTGAACATCTTACTGCGATCGAAGGGGCCACGATATATGTCGGATTTATACATCTGAAAAGTCTGGAGACACTCGTCGCCCAAACGATCGCTCCCGAACGCGAAAAGAATGGCGCATTCCGGAGCCTGCACCATTTTCTTACGCGGATCAAGCTGGGCCTGGAACAAGTCCGGATCCTCATCCGCATCGGAGCGTTTCGGTTTACCGGCAAAACCAAACAGCAGTTGCTCTGGGAAGCCATGTTGTATTTCAGCGAACGAAAAGCCAATCAACTGCCTTCTTCCGATCATCTCTTTCAAACCGAACCGAAGGAACATCCGTTGCCCTATCTCGAGAGAAATCCGCTGGAAGACGCTTTTGATGAAATGGAGTTATTGGGGTTTTCGTTGCTGGATCCTTTCCAATTGTTGCCGGCGGCCAATCAAGGGGATACCCTGGCCAACGAATTGATGCAAAAGGTAGGGAAGCGCGTCCACCTCGTGGGCTACGTGGTGACCACCAAAGACACCCGCACGATCGACAATAAACCGATGCACTTTGGCACCTTCTACGACCGGGTCGGCGAAGTTTTTGACACCGTCCATTTCCCCAACATTGCGATCCGCTATCCTTTCCGGGGAAGGGGATTTTATTCGATCAAAGGGAAAGTAGTTGAAGACTTCGGCGTCAGTATGGTCGAGGTGGATTTTATGGATAAACTTCCGATGGTCAATCCGCGCGGTAGCGCAGTCTTGAATTCCCTAATCTTGAGTCCCTAGTGGTGTCATCATTACCAAACTTGACAGGACGAATAACCAATAACGAATAACCATGACGTAGATTTACCTTCGCATCCCCAACGATCCACCAAGCGCCAAGCACCGACCACGACGATTTCATTCTGCCAATTCTTAAATTCTCAAATTCTGATCACTTTTTCCCCGTCCCATACACATCCTTCAGATCATTTTCAAACAAGGTATACGGATCGTTATAGAATTTTATAAAGTCAGGAACGCTCACCTGATTGGGGTAAGGCGCATAGTAATGGGTCGGGCTGCGACTGTCGTTGCGCCAGACAAGAACGTAGGCAAGCCGGAGGTCGTTTGTCCGCATTGTTTTCAGAA
>DATHFS010000494.1:0-4572 GCA_035317975.1 Cyclobacteriaceae bacterium
AAAAGCCAGGAGCGTTAAATAATTAAAGATCTAAAATCATTCGGAAATTCGAATTGGTTACCAATATATCAACTACGGGATTACGGGCAACCAATTCTAAATTTTAAATCTGAAATTTCAATTACTCAAGTGGCGGTTCGGCATGTTCCTTCCCACGGGGTGACAGCCGGTATCGCTCGATAGTACGAACACAAGCGTTCCACCGCAGAACGGAGTCATCATTGCCGGGCGGGCGGATGGCCGAAGCCTGTTCAAAAGATTCCATCGCCTCCCATAACCATTCGTACGCATCAAATTGACTGCCATGGGTGGAGCGGTTGAGGGCCGCCTTGGCGAGTCGCTCGAGGATGATGCCCTTGTAATAGGCCCGTTGGTACTCGTCCTTTAATTTCGGGAGCAAACTGCTGGCCTCCCTTTCCGTAACTCCTTTGCTGAACTGATCGCTCAAGGTAAGGATCAACATGATCAACGCTTTCTGATGACCCGGCTCGATTCCAATGATATCCCGACAAATACTTTCGGCTTCGGCAGGTTCGTTTAAAAGGCGATACCGTTCGATCTTCTCCAGCGCCCTGGGAATACCTTCCTTTGTAATGGGTTTCAATGCTATCATAAGAATACTTCCTTTATCACTGATCCGCCGATTTGCTCACTTCATCGGTTTGAACATAGTTGATGACCACAAACGTTACCAGCAACCCCGAGAATACACCTTCCAGCGCCACGATAAAGGATGCCATGTAGGCATTGAGGTAGCGGCCCATCGGCTCATTTTCGATCACTGATCGCATGAGGCTGGCATCCAGTTGCATATAAACAAACATGAACAAAGCGAAAAGGCCCGAACCAATGGCCGCCGTAGCGACGCCGGTAATCAGCGCCCTGAAATAGTTGAGATTCTCCCCATGGGTATCTTTGAATTTCTTCAGCGCAAAGTAAACTCCAGCCGTTTGAATGGCCAGGTTGAGCAACCGCAATTCGACGTGGTGCCCCAACCCGATAAAATTCATGATCAGAAAATAAGCAATAAGTCCGCCCGCAATCTTAATACCATAATTTTGCGGGATGTGGTTGGGATTAGTGAAGATACTCATGGTTTTTCCAGGTTTGTCTGTGCCTAATTTTTACATTTTTTAAGAGAATTACAACCTTTTCGGGTTTTACTTTTTTCTATCTTCGTCAAAAAGTCATTGGTCACAGGTTATTGGTCATTAGGTGGTTTTAATTTTCCGAAAGAATTGCCCACCGGTTACACGGACGGCGGGCGATTATGAATCAAAGCTGAGTCTCCACACTTACCCGACTCTCCCAATAGCTAATAACCAATGACCAGTGACTATAACGGATGAACAAATTGACCCTCAACGAATTCAAAGTTTCCTTGGGACAAGCAAGTCCTCCCCAAGGATCAAGTCCACTGCTCCAGTCTCTCTGGCACGAGGCTAAAGGGGATTGGAGTACAGCGCATGAACTGGCACAGGATGTGAACACCCCGCAAGGCGCCTGGGTCCATGGCTATTTGCACCTGAGAGAAGGCGACCAGTCGAACGCCTCTTATTGGTACCGTCAGGCGAATCAGACCATGCCGGTTACTTCGTTGGAGGAGGAGTGGGAAAAAATAGTTAGACAACTGCTGTGAACATAGGGCTTGGCACCTGGCAGATTGCAATAAATCATGAACCCCGGGTAAATAATTTCTCAATATTGGACCTATATGGTCAGTTTCTCAAAGCGCCAAGCGCACTCCCGCAACTTCAACACTTCAACACATTAACACATCAAAACCTATTCAGGCCCACCTTCATGATACCGGACCCGGATCTTTTGTTCCTTCCAAGTCCTTACCTCTTCCTCCCTTTCCTTCAACTCTTCTTCACTCGGTTGATAATGGATCAGTTCTTTCAGGTCCGGCTGACCTGCATCGACCCAGGCTGTGTACCAGATGTCTCCGGTCATTTTTATGCTGGCGCGAAACTGGCGTTCCACCATTCCTGAAAGAAGTTGGTGATAGGCTTTGGCGTATTCCATCGAAACCACTTTTACCGTTTGCTTCCCTTTTGTTTCAAAACTAAATTTCCTGTCTCCGGCCTTTTCCCAAACTATTTTCTCAAAATGCAAAACAGAATCGGTTGCCTGATGCGCATTCGCTACAGCGTCCCATGCCGCTAGCTGCACGTTCCTGAGGTAGGTGGCTTTCCCAACAAGAAAGTCGTATTCGGCAAAATACAACTCCGGCAAACGCGATTCCCAGAACGCATGAATTCCGGGTTGTCCGGTCTGCTGTCCGTCGTAGTTGCTGGTCGTGTGAAGCGGCACGTTGGCATCGGCGACATAATGACCCAGTTCGGCCGACAGACGAAGGATCTTTTGCGGGTCTCTCACCAGGAAGGCTTACTTAAGTTGCCAGTACATCCGTTGAATATGCCAGGGCACAATACCGTGCGCTTCCAGGCTATCTTGTCCAAATTTCAAGACGGCTTCATTCCAATTACGCGGAAGGCGGTAGGCCGCACTGTCGCCATATTTATCCAGATCAATAAAATGCCGGGGCGCCTCGTCAGGCACAGCATAACGGCGGCGATCGGGGTTGACGGCTGTCTCCGACAGGTACGAAATGTTCTTTTTATAAAACCCGATCATGTCGGGGGGTAAAATGAAAACGGCCAGCCGATTGACCTTTTGATGGGCAAAAAAACCCCAGCCCGAGCTGATCATGAACAGCATGCTGAATAAAATCCATTTTGATAACCGCTTCACGGTAGTATCTTTCTTTAAAATTAAAGAAAGATGCAGAAGTTGTTTAGTCTGGTTTTCCTGATAATCCCGATCTCCGCCCTGGCGACGGATCCCTACCCGAAGAATGACGCGATCGATGTGAAGCACTATACCTTTCAACTCGAAGTCAATGATTCCACAAACGTTATTACCGGCCAGGCAGCCATTTCAATTTTATTCAATAAGGACGTGGCCGACTTTGAGCTTGACCTGGTCAATAAAAATGAACGTGCCGAAGGCATGGAAATTATTCAGATCGTCTCCGGGGAAAACAAGCTGCGTTTCTCGCATCAACATGACCGGATAAAAATTTTCTTAACCCCCTCTGCCAAGGCACACGACCAACTTACTTTTATCATTTACTACAAGGGCATACCCCGGGATGGGTTGATCATCGGGGCAACCAAGTTCGGTGATCGCGGATTTTTCGGAGATAATTGGCCTGACCGCGGCCATCATTGGTTGCCGGTGGTGGATCATCCCAGCGATAAGGCAAGTGTTGATTTCATTGTTATCGCCCCTCTTCACTATGCCGTCGTCGCCAATGGTATTAAGACAGAAGAAAATTGGATCGATCCGAAGCGCAAACTCACGCACTGGCACGAAGAGATTGACATCCCTGTCAAAGTGATGGTGGTGGGCATTGCCCGTTTTGCCGTCCAGTACGTAGGGCGGGTGGATGATATTCCAGTGGAGAGTTGGGTTTATCCTCAAAACCGCGATGGCGGTTTCCACGACTATGCTGTGGCCCTGAACGTACTGGATTATTTCCATGGTCATATCGGGCCTTATCCCTACAGAAAATTGGCCAACGTGCAATCCAAAACAAAGTTTGGTGGAATGGAAAATGCCAGTGCGATCTTCTATGCCGAAAATCTGATCAATGGAAAAGGGGAACAGGAGCCCATCATCGCTCATGAGGAGGCCCATCAGTGGTTTGGCAATTCGGTTACCGAAAAGGACTGGCATCATGTCTGGCTAAGCGAGGGGTTCGCTACCTATTTTGCCAATCTTTACCTTGAATATACCTATGGCCACGACCGTTTGGTCGAAGAGCAGAAAACGGACCGAATGCAAGTCGTTCAGTATTTCAACGAGAACCCTGTCCCGGTGGTGGATACAACGGTAAGGGACCTCAACTTGATTTTGAATACCAACACCTATCAAAAGGGAGGCGGGGTATTGCACATGTTACGTCACCAATTGGGCGATCTTGCCTTCTGGAAGGGCATTCGGCAATATTATACTGCCTACCGGAATGGCAATGCCCTTACTTCCGACTTCCGGCGGATCATGGAAGAGGTCTCCGGCACCAACCTGTCTGTTTTTTTCGATCAATGGCTGTACCAGACCGGCCATCCCAAGCTATCAGTTACCTGGACCTTTGATGCAAAAGCCAAGGCGCTTACTATTTCCATATCCCAGGTGCAAAAAGGTGCGATCTTCAAAACTCCGTTGGAAATAGCGATCAAAACAGCGGACGGTAAATTGGAGGTTCAAACCCTCTCCCTGGAGACCAAAACCCAAAAATTCACCCTTCCAATGGCTTCAAAACCCCTCGATTTATCGCTTGACCCCAATACATGGCTGCTTTTTGAGGGGAAAATAGGCGCGCAATAGAACTTTTTTTTGCTGATTACACGCAAAAGTCAAGCAAATTTCATTTTCCCCGGGAATAAGTGTGGTCTAATTGTCCTATAAGTGAGGAATAACTATACATCCTGGAGACCTCGGCTATGCCATAAAGAAGGAATAAGAACCTGCCAGGAACCCGATAAGAAGGGGTTATGAGGGGAA
>DATHFS010000495.1:0-2000 GCA_035317975.1 Cyclobacteriaceae bacterium
AGCTTAAATATGCCGTCGGCGATACGGCCATTTTCATTCCCGGTCCCGGAAAAGATGCTGATTGGCCGGCCGCCAGAAAGCTTCAAACGCGCTATCGTGTATATACCACGGATGAATATACGGAACGGATATTTTCACATATTAAGAAGTTTATGGATCCGAGAAGACCGGCGATTCAATGGACGGAAGGCTCGAGAGATTGGTTTATTATGAGATTGGGGGACACCTATTTATTGCGTGCAGAAGCTCGCTTTAAAATGGGCAATACCAGTGGCGCTGCGGATGATATTAATGTAGTAAGAACCAGGGCGGCAAAGCCCGGCAAGGCGGCTACTATGCAAATCACCCCGGGCGAGGTGACGATGGATTTCATCCTGGATGAAAGAGCCAGGGAAGTTGATGCCGAGCAATGCAGATGGTATGATTTAGTCAGGACGGGGACTTTGGTAAGCAGAGTAAAATTGTATAATCCGCTGGGCGCTGCGAACATTGATCAACATCACATCCGCCGACCGTATCCGCAAATTCAACTCGACCGGACGTACCCCGTCGGTAGCTTTGAGCAGAACTGTGGCTATCCCGGTGGACCCACCTGTAATTGAGACCCTCACCTGCCGCCAGGTCAAAAATCAAAAATTAACAATAAAAAATAAACAATGCGTTTGAGGGATTTCTGATTGTTTATTGCTGATTTGTGATTGCTGACCAATTGGTGATGACGATCATCTAAATGGAAAACAACCATCATGGTTTTCGCTTGTAAAAATCGCTATGCTCGCATAACAGCGAGGACAATCGATTGCACAAATGAATACGCCCGTTCAGCCCTCTTTTCAGCCCTTTCCAACTGCACAGGAGAGTGAATCCGGGAGCCTTGACGCTCTTTTTCTTCAGGTTGAGGGGGACGATTATCGGGCATTTGAGGCGATTTTCAAGCGGACCTACCCCTCCCTATGTACCTATGCCAACCGTATTGTGAAAGACCGCGAATTGGCGGAGGAACTCGTAGACGATGTCTTTTGCAACGTATGGCGAAACAGAAAGAGGATCCAGATCAAGGCTTCTTTTCGATCTTACCTCATTGCTTCTGTCCGTAACAAGTCGTTCGACTGCCTGAGAAAAATGAAAAACAGGAGGAATTCGGCCCTGGATGCGGTATCAGAAGTAGCCAATGGACAATCCATTGCATTGGAGGAGATCATTTTCGAGGAATTGAACCAACAAATAGAAGTTGCCATTCAAGCGCTGCCCAGGCAATGCCGGACTATTTTTCAGATGAGCCGTAATGAGAATCTCCGGTACAAGGAGATTGCAGCAATTTTGCAGATCAGTATTAAGACCGTAGATACTCAAATGGGGAGGGCGTTAAAGCACCTCAGAAAAGCCGTGCTCCCAGGCTGATTTTTGTAGTTTTAATTCGTTCCGGGCCCTTGTCTGTAAGGGATATCCCGGCTTTTACCGTCCTTTACATGATGGTGGTGAGAGCATATCCGGCGGATACCTTTTCCTTAATGGCCCGTTGCCTTGCCGGCGAGTCCAGTGCAGAGGATGCCGTCAGGTTGGCTGATTTACTCTCTTCCCACCCAAGTCTGAAAGAAGAATACAAGGGTTTTCAACGCTTATTCAATACTCATTTCAGATCGAGAGACGCTTCCCTTGAGGAAGATCCTCAACCCGGGCTTGATCGTGTCCGTCGCAAGCTGAAAGAAGAAGGGTTGATTTGATCCTGAATTAATTCTACAGCCGAAGGGGGTGACTAAAAAGGTATTGTTTGAGAGGTCAGACCAAATTATTTCTTGCCTCCGCGCCTACTTTGCGCCTCTGCGCCTTCGCGGTTTAGAATTTTTCACCGCATCTGTGACTATCC
This sequence comes from Cyclobacteriaceae bacterium, assembly GCA_035317975.1. Taxonomy (GTDB): domain Bacteria; phylum Bacteroidota; class Bacteroidia; order Cytophagales; family Cyclobacteriaceae; genus ELB16-189. The sequence goes on from DATHFS010000495.1 coordinate 1,868, forward strand.
CAGTGTAATTCCCTCTGCTAAAAATGGCTGTTGATAGTGTCGTTTGCCCGTTGCTTTATACAGGGCATTGGCAAGCGCACCGATTACGGGTGGAAAGGGTGGTTCACCTAATCCTGTTGGATCAATCTCGTTT
>DATHFS010000496.1:0-4584 GCA_035317975.1 Cyclobacteriaceae bacterium
CCCGGTAAATCTCCATCGCCTTGGCCTTGTCACCCAGTTGGCGTTCATATATCTCTCCCTGGAGAAAGTAGGCGTCATCAGCAAGGATGTCCTCGCCGTAATGATCGAGAATTTTTTGAAGCACGCCGATAGCAATCTGAAATTCCCCGCGCTTCATCCGGAGGTTTGCTTCGAGCCAGTACACATCATCCAGAATGGTGGACGAATGAGAAGATGCCTTGACGGCGTCCTCATCTCCTTCTTCTTTTTTCAGCGCCTCGATTCGTTCCAGCGCCTCGAGGGTTTTATTCTGGTATAATAGCAGCTCGATCGAAGCGTACTCCTTAAGGGCTGTTCCGGCAGAATCAAAAGACGTATTCTCCCGGATCCTCATACTCAGGTCCATAGCATCGTTGGCAATTTCCCGCGTGGTGGCTTCCTTCAAAATATTAAGGTGCTCCTGAGCAAGTTTGAATTCCCCTTTGTAATAAGAAAGTTTAGCATTGCGCAATTTGGCCTCGTACGCCAACGGTGTTTCCTTTTGTGTTTTTTCCACCTGGGAGTATAGCAACGTCGATTCCCAGGATTCTTCTTTCAAAAGATAAACGTCCCCTAACTCCAGTTTGGCCCTGGCTTTGAGGTAAGGTGAAACACGGTTATTGTCGATCAGCTTCATTAGCTTGTGAACTGCCGAATCTTTTTCATTCAGGTAGTACGTGTATAAAATGGCTTCATTCAATTGTGCTTCATCCGCATTGGGATTTTCCGGATAAGCGGATATAAATGACTCATACTCTTTTATGAGGTAATGAACCGAGTCTTTGTTGACGGGGTAGCTTTTCTTCACTTTAGCTTCCCGTGCCTGAATGAGTCCAAGTCGCGCAGGCAAATAGTTGGGCGTGCTTCCAAATTCACGCACGACATAGGAAAAACTCTTGTCGGCGTTTTCGTAATCCTTGTTGTTCAAGGCAATCTGGGCAATCTCGAGCGTTTTGGACGCTTCTTTTCGAAACCGCTTATCATACGCTCTGGCCTGGATGTAGGCCCCATAAAAGTTTTTTTGCTGAAGGTTCACCCAAATCAGCAAATCGGAAAAAACTTCGACGTCGGGATTTTGCTGCACCCGTTCCGTCAACAGCCTTTCCAGACTTTCCAGTTCTTCGGGTTTAGCCAGCAGAATCTGTAACAAATTCTTAACATAACTAATATTGCCCGGCGTCTGTGTGACGTAATTGAGATACTCCCCTACCATCTCATCACGCTTGCCCTGGAGGCGGTAAAGGTTGGCCATCTCCAGTACAAACAAATTAGGATTATGGTTTACATCACGCGCCTGCTGCAAGGCATACATGGCGTAATCAACCAGGTTGTGGGCCGCCAGGTAGTCGGATATCGACTTGAGTCGGAAAACATCTTCTGAATTATTCTTAATAAGCGATTTAAAATAACGATCCGCCTTTTGCGCGTCGCCGGCACGAACGGATATCACCCCCAGGTCAAGACGATACGATAGTTGATTTCCCGTTTTCTTTATTGCACGCTCCACGTAATCCTCTGCTTCCTTAAACTGACCCATATCAATGAGCAAGTTGAAATAATTATTGTGGATCAGCGCAATGTTTTCAGGGCTTTTAGATAACAATTGATAGGCGCTTAATGCCTTTTCCTTTTCGCCCTTTAGCAGGTACTCATTTGCAATTTGTATTTCGTTCGTATCCTGAGCCTGGAGCAAAAAAGTAATACACATGCACAGAACTAATAAAAATAAAAAAGATTGTATTTTATAATGGTTATAATTAGTCATGTGTATTTGTGGATAAGTGCCTGGGTGGGATGTGGCGTTGATGGTTTGTTGGTGGGTTTGTTTGAGGTACTGTTTGGATGAGAGCCAATAGGAGGATAATCGTTGGTATCTTAACAATTGAACAGGGTTGTGGATAACTAATTCAACAGGGTAAACGCTGTGTTGAAGGTAAAAGTTTAGAGGTGATTTATAAACAATTTTTGAGGGGAGGCGTGGTTTTCGGGGATTAGAATTGAATTTGGCAGGAAGAAAGGAACTTATGCACAAGTAATTCAGAAAGAAATGAGGTAGGGACCGATTTCCCAATTGGCCCGGATGGGGAATTGGTACTTGCCATCGGCGTTCTTGTAGAAGATCGTTTTTTCAGGGGGAATGTCTTTGTTAATATTGCCCGCATCCCAGGTGTTGTTATTATTTTGATCCAGGAGGATCCTGATTTTGTATTCGGTGGGAAGGATGTTTTTGAAAACAATTTTTTTTGCATTGCGTACAGACCTGACCAGTTTGTAGTCTGTGGTGAGCAATTGTACGACAAAATCGGTTTTGTTGGTTTGGATCTCCAGGAGGAGGGTGGCGGTGTCCTCGGGTTTTGGAATGGTAATCGTTTTGGTGATTCGTTTGCTTGAATCGCTTTCGATGGAGATAAACGTGTTGGCACTCATGTAAAATTGGATCGGAGTGGTGGTGGTCACGATAGTCTTATCGAGTTTCTTGGTGATTTGGATTTGATTGATTACGGTGTCGTAGCGGAATTCGTCAGGGGTGAATGGGATTACAGTCAGGGAGTCGAGTCGCAGGAACACGCTGTCCAGCGTTATTTTTTGTATGGGTTTAGTGACTGTGAGCAGGGTGCTGATGGTGCCGGTTTCGGTATTGAAGACAAAGTCCTTTAAGTCGGTCTTGAACGGGTCGGCCGGCGCTCCGGATTTTCCTGTTTTTAAATACACAAGTGAATCGATTGTTGCATCGAGACTATCGACGCCGTGTAGGGTGGCGGCAAGACTATCGGTGAAGGGAGTCGGGTAAAAGAATTTTATTTCGGATTGATCGTCCCCGAACGTGTTGAGAATTTTCTGACCTGCCATGGTTACCGAATAGTGGGTGAGGGATTTGTTGAACTTAACCCTGGAGAATTTGTCGGTATGCCGAACATTGCTCAGGTGAATCGGCCTGGCGTCCAGATTGACCATGGTAACCTGAAGGGAATCGGTATTTTGCTGGAGGTCGATTTTCCCCGGTATAAATCCGAATTTCTCGGTCTTTGTCTCAAGCTTTAAATTTTTGTTTTTGTCGTCGAAAGCATAAAGTTTGTAGAGTCCGGCTTTCAGATTGCTGATAATGAACCGCCCCTGCTTGTCGGTTTTGGTAAAATATGCCGGGGTATGTTTAAAAATGTTGAAGGTGTCGGCTTGATAAATGCCGACGGTAATATTTTGAGGTATTTTTTCTGTCAGCGCATCGACGACATTTCCGATGATTCTGAGCGAGTCAATGACCGGGCCCGTACTAAAGGCGAGGCGGAGGTTGTCTGCCGGATTACCTTCAGTGAGGTCCTGGACGGCTTCCCGAAAGGCTATGCTGTAGGTGGTACTATCGTTAAGTCCTTTTTTGAATTCAATGGTAATCCGGTTTTGTTTAGCCTGAAAGGTGATATCCTTGCCGGGCGTGGGGGTAATGATGATCTCTTCCTTCGGTTCTTTTAATTTTACGGCTTCATCGAAGGTGAGTTCAATGGTTTTTCCTTTGAAGTTCCTTTCATTGTTGTCGGGGGTAGAGCGCAGAAGTTTGGGGGGTTCCTTATCCTGCGGTCCGCCATTGGGAGTGGTTTGTCGTGCGCAGGCGCAAAGGACAAGGAAAGCAATAACACATGACCATTGCCGGATCATTTGGTAGCGATATAGAGTAGACTGGAATGGTTCATGGTTGAGCGCGCTTTTCGGTTGGACTGGAATCCACGCATTGCTCCTTGAATGAACGCGGCCGGCGTGATGCGATTTGGTGATTTATATTTTTCACTCAAAAGGGAAACGTAATAAGCATCGAGTTTCATGGGATGAATGGACTGAACAGTCAAGCCTTCAGAAGTCAGGAGCGCATTCATGGTTGCTTTGGTGAAATGCCAGAGATGGCGGGGAACGTCGTAGCCTGCCCAGTATTCATTGTAAAAAAGGGCGTCGGGGGATTGACAATTGGGGACTGCAATAAAAAGGAGTCCATCGTTTTTCAACAACGTTTTCAATTCCGAAAGTTTCTGCTTCAAATCCATAACATGCTCCAATACGTGCCACAATGTGATAACATCAAATTGTTGACCCGCAAATTGGTTTAAGCTGCCTGCAATGTTAGTGCCGGTTATTTCGGATGCTTTTTGGCGGGCATGGGCATTGGGCTCAAGACCGGCAATTTGCCATCCCCGATCCTGGCAGGCAGCGAGCAGTTCCCCTGTTCCACACCCGTAGTCCAGAATTGAAATATTCTTTTTGAGTGGGTTGATCAGGTTGATTTTCCATCGAAGGGTAAATTTTCGGGCAAGGTGGTAAAGCAAACTAATGACTCCACCGGATTTTCCCGTATGCGATATGTAGCGATTGGATTCGTAGTAAGCGGGCAATGATTGTGAATCGGGCCTGGGGCTCGTAAATACGAACGTGCACGAAGTGCAGGTCTTGAGCTCAAAATGCTCCTGCGAAGTCAGATAGTCCTGACAAGTGAGCAGGGGCGCGAAGACAGTATGATTGCAAACCGGGCATTTTTCAAGGGTCTCCAGTGCCATACTTTACTTGCCCATGTAGACCGTGAGT
>DATHFS010000497.1:0-4207 GCA_035317975.1 Cyclobacteriaceae bacterium
AAACTCCAGCACCAAATCCTGAAATGACTGCAAATAGGCTAATTCCAATTTATCGTCCCCGAGCCGGAACAGCCGGATGAGGGTTTCCGTCAATTCAACCAGGGAAAGCTTCACCAGCCAGTGTGCCTGAATGATAAATTCATCCGGAAGCAAGTTATTCAAATTTTTGCTCCTCGATTGCGCAAAACGGGATTCTACCTGGTCAGGAGATCCTGACCCCGACCGGCTGCAATACTCATAGACCAATTCGCCCCGCGCGATCGCATCCATAGGATTATTAAGGAACCGCAATGCACTGATCAATAACAGGACAGCAGAGGCGGTATCCAACCGGAGCGACTCGTTGGACACAACATCATATTTAAAATTTGGTTTTGCGAGCGGGGAGGATTTGTACTGCAGGAGCGACGTGGCAATGCGCTGACCTTCTTCATTCTTTCGCACCAGGATGGCGATATCGCGCAGGGCTATGCCTTGCGATTGAAGTTGCTCCAGTAAAACGGGAACTTGCTGCAACGCCCGTTCTTCTCCATTGTCATCTTCCTTACCCGACCATTTTTCCAAAAACTGAATACGGATAAAACCTTTGCCTTTATACCGGACGGCCTCTTGCAGGGTATCCTGAAACGCTTCGGCCGGCAAGGGCTGTTGGGTTGCCTTGCTGACCCGCCCGGCCGCGATTGAAAATAAGGTATTGTTGAAATGAACCAGGTTCTCCGCACTGCGCCAATTCTGACTCAATACGTGCTTTTCGGTTCGCTCCAGGCCAACTTCTTCCTCCACTTGCTCTTGCAACAACCCCAGGTCACTTCCACGCCAGCGGTAAACCGACTGCTTAACATCTCCTACAATCAGGCTTCTGTTATTTTGATCAAGGGCGTCGCGAAGCAAGGGCCTGAAATTCTTCCATTGCAATTCAGAGGTGTCCTGGAATTCATCGATCAGGTAATGGCGATAAAACGATCCGACTTTTTCATAAATAAAAGGGGTATCGCTGTTGTTAATGACGCCATTCAGAAAATGGGAGGCGTCAGAGAGCAACATCAGGTTGTTTTCGGCTTTATAGTCTTTGAGCTTTCTGGAAATATCGGATAACAGGCCGTAGGAGTAAAAATTCTGTTCCACCAGGTCGGCAGAATTATACCGGACAAAATTCCGCCGGTCAAATTCGATCATCTCCGCTAAAAGGGGAATCAATTCACGCTCCGCCAACTGCCTGAGTTCTTTTTGTCGCGGACTTTTTTTGGAGGCCCAGTCTCCGGAGTCGACAGCAGAAGCCAGGATCCTGGGCTTTGCTTCGACGTATTGTCCGTTGGCAAACTCTCTGAAATATTTGTACGCGGTTCCCGAATCCTTATAACTAAAATCATCTGACGTGATGCCGCTGGATGTCAATAGCCGCATGGATTGCCCGGCGCGGACTTTCATGAAGGTCATGAAGTCTTCTTTTACCTTCTTCAACGAGCCCAGAAATTCCTTAAAGGAGATTTTTTCCTTAGCGCGCTGAATATCTTCACCAATGGGTTGGTAACTATCCTTAAAAATTTCCTTTGAAAACCCTTTCAGCGCTTCCGTAATGTTCCAGCTTTCCCCTTCGGTAAGCCGCTCGGTCGAAAATTGAATTACCCATTGGGTCAATTCCGGGTTCCCTTCACCCAGTTCGTCCATCAACCCGGCAATGACCTCACCCAGAACAAGTTCATTTTCCACCTCGAGCCGGAAATTGCCCAGCAAACCCGATTCACGTGTGAATGACCGGATCACCCGTTGAAAGAAAGCGTCGATCGTGCTGATTGAAAACTGTGAATAGTCATGCAGGATTTTTGTGAGAACTTCCTTACTCCGCCTTTTTAAGGTGTGCTCATCCCATTGCAGCGCGGTTTGTATTTCCTGGCCTAAGTCCCCGGTTGTGCCACCGGCAAAATCGGCGAGGTATCGGATTATCCTGTCTTTCATTTCCTGTGCCGACTTATTAGCGAATGTAACAGCCAGGATATAGTTGAAATAGTCAGGACGCCTGAGCGCCAGTAAAATGTATTCCCGTGCGAGGGTGCGGGTCTTGCCGGAGCCGGCCGAAGAGCGATAAATATGGAATGGCTTGTCCAGGTTTTTAAAAAATTAAACCGACGAAGTAACGTTTATTTTATTGAATCCAAAATATACGTTTATTAATTGCAGAAGGGGACCGGAAGGCAGGTTCGCAAATATTGATATTAATCACAACAATTCAGCGAATCTGCGGCTTTATGTTCTGATGAGTGCCGAAAAAATCCTACCTTTAATCAGAACCGTAGCTATGGCGCGACTCATTAAATTCTGGGAACCTCTCTTTTACTCGTTTCCAGTACAATTGCTCTTTAATAACTTCAGACGCAACCAGGTCCTGCTGTTGTGCTGGATCATTCTGTTTGCGATGATCACGGGCAGCTTTGGTAAATACCTCGGCATCCCCTACCTCTTCCTCGATCCGGAGTACCTTAACAAAGTAAATTTTGGCAGTTTTTTTATTATGGGGCTGCTCACTTCCGGATTTACAGCCGCCTTCAACATCACCTGTTATATTGCCGACGGACACCGCTTTGCTTTTGTAGGAGCCTTATCCAGGCCATTCAGCAAATTCTCCCTGAACAATGGAATCCTCCCCCTGGTCTTTCTCATCACCTACATTTATGAGATCGTTCGGTTTCAAATCAATAACGAGTACACCTCGGGGACCCAGTTGGTGTGGAACCTGGCCGGCCTGCTGTCGGGGTATATTTTAATGATGGTGGCGTTTACCATTTATTTCCGGCTGACCCAAAAAGACATCTTCAAATACATGGTCTGCAAGCTCGACGAAAAGCTCAAGCAAAACGTGCGTGTTACGCGGGCCAGCGCCGTCAGAAAACTCGACATCGCGCGTAAAAAGCAGGTGCGGGTCGAAAATTACCTTGATTCGAACCTTCGGTTTAAAAAAGTGAACGACGAAGAAAAGGAGTTTTATGACCGCCAGGCGATTGTTCAGGTATTTGATCAAAATCATTTCAACCTGGTCATTGTTGAACTCCTCATTTTCGTTTCTGTTCTGGTCCTGGGAATTTTTAAGGATTTTGCCATCTTTCAACCCCCTGCCGCCGCAAGCTTCATGATCTTTCTTACCATGTTTGTTATGCTCGCCGGGGCATTTACGTATTGGTTTGGAGGATGGTCGATCACGACAAGCCTGGTTCTTTTTCTGATCTTCAACTACATGGTCGGAGAAGAATTTTTTACAAGACCGTATAAGGCTTTTGGATTGGACTACCAGGCTGAGCCGGTACCCTACACCATTACCCGCCTGCAGAACTTGAGTGATAGTGTAAGTATTGAACGGGCCAAGAAACAAACCTTGCCTGCATTAATTCAATGGCGAAAAAAATTTCCGGTCGACAAGAAACCAAAAATGGTTTTTTTATGCGTGAGCGGAGGCGGCAAGCGGGCCGCCTTGTGGGCCCTTACTGTCTTGCAGGCAGCCGACAGCCTCACGAAGGGCAGGCTGATGGAGAACAGCATGCTGATTACCGGAGCCTCCGGCGGCTTGATCGGAGCCAGCTACTTTCGTGAGATTAAACTCCGCGAAAAACTGGGCCAACCGACCCAACCGTATTCGAACCGGCATCGCAAAAATATCGCCACGGATAATCTGAATCCCCTCATCTTCAGTTTGCTGGCCAACGACCTGTTTGTCGGGTTCAGAAAATTCAATTATGCGGGGCAGCAGTACACACGCGACCGAGCCTTTACCTTCGAAGAACAGCTTAACATCGATACGGAAGGAATGATGGATAAATCTATTTCTGATTACAGGCAATATGAGCTGGCGTCAACTATCCCTATGATTATTTTCTCCCCCACCGTGATCAACGATGGGAGGAAACTGTACATCTCTTCGCTTCCCGTATCCTATTTGAATTCTGAGATCTTAAGCCTCCCCGATTATCATGAATCAAAAATCAGCGGTGTGGACTTTCAGAGTCTGTTTGAAGACCATGGCGGTAAGAACCTGAGGTTCCTTTCCGCCCTTCGAATGAACGCTACGTTTCCCTACATCACACCCAACACCACCCTGCCCACCCTGCCCCCGGTTCAAATCATGGACGCCGGTATTTCCGACAACTTCGGGCTATCCGACGCCGTGCGATTTTTGCATGCCTTCCACCATTGGATTGCTGAAAATACGTCCGGCATT
>DATHFS010000498.1:0-2712 GCA_035317975.1 Cyclobacteriaceae bacterium
CTATCGGATCGAGAGCCGCGTCAGGCTTGATCCCAAAAGGCAATACATTTTTTGTCCCAACCATTTTTCGTACATCGATATCCCTACTGTGGGGCTCAATCCCATCAACACTATTTTCGTTGGCAAAAGCGAAATGGAAAAAATCCCGCTGTTCGGGTTTATGTATCGCAAATTGCACATCACGGTCAACCGGGCCAGCCTGAAAAGCAAATTCAATACGGTGAAGAATTCAATAGAAGCGCTGGACGCCGGAAAAAGCCTGGTGATTTTTCCTGAGGGAGGGATTATGACCCACCACCCTCCCAGCATCAGCCGGTTCAAAGACGGGGCTTTCCGTGTGGCCATTGAGAAACAAATTCCTGTGGTTCCTGTCACCATTACTAACAATTGGATAATTTTGCCCGATACCAGACCCCTGATTCTCCACCGTGGAACGATTAAGATTATCTTTCACGAGCCGATGGAAACCCGGGGAATGGTGCTGGAAGACACCCGCCGGCTAAAAGAGGCGGTACACCATGTTATTGATACGGAATTGAAAAAGTATGCAAATTGATAAAGAGACCCTGAATAAGATCGCTCATCTGGCGCGGTTGGAATTTGATGACAAGAACACCGAGAAAATGCTGAAAGACATGAATGGTATCATCGCGTTCGTAGAAAAACTCAACGAAGTGAATACCGATGGCGTAGAACCCCTCACCACCATGAGCCACGAAGTAAATGCGCTCCGCGAAGACGAAGTGACACCACACCTCTCCCATGAACGCGCCCTGAAAAATGCACCCGGGAAAGATTCGGATTATTTTCGCGTGCCGAAAGTATTGGAATAATTTGCTCCCCTGACGCTCATTATTTTTTGCATCTTCGCTGAGCCAAGGGATCAAATACGAGCGCATTATGTACTCCATCGCCTTCTGGAAAATCTGGCCTGCTGTTTATCAACGTCTCCTGGCTGTTGCCATTGGACTATTTATCCTGTCGCAGGGTTTCCTGTGGGTTTCCAATTTTCGTTCCCCGGCGCCCGTGCTTTCGAAACTACATTTTCCGCAACTGGAACCCCTGGAAATTCCGGTACAGCAATTTCAGCAAGGCACCACACCACTTACCATTTCGACCGATGCCTATCTGGTTTTCGAACACATTTTCGGGGGACCCATACAACCGAATAACACCGCTCATTATTTTTTTCTTCTCCTCCTTCTTGCCGGCATCGTCTTCCTCCTTACGGTCCTCACCACATTAACAAGGTTCTGGTTCTTCACGGGGATGGCCCTATTCATTTTACTGGTTGCCAGTTTACGTTTGGATGCCCTGGAGTTGTTTGGATCGACAAACAAAGTACCCGTTGTGGTCGTCCTGGCCGGCTATGGCCTCATCGGATATTATTTTCATGCCCTCCGGCCTTCGACTGCTTTTTTCAAACGATGGGCAACGTTCGCTTTGGTCACGGTAGCAATTGGATCCGGTATTGTCTTCTCCGCCCGGATCCATGAGCCCTTACTTTATCTCGCCGCCAACGGCCTGATCGCGGGTACGATTCTCACCATCGTCTTTATCTTCATGGTGGCGCACGAGATCATTGCTTCTTTCATTTTTGTTGTCACCCGGGGAACAAAACAAAAGAAAAGTTTGCAGCACTTTCTCATTATCACGACCATTTACCTGGTCAACCTCGCCCTCCTCTACGCTGATAAAAAACATCTCGTGAAATGGAATTTCTTCCCTTTCAGTCTATTCTTATTGGTCACTGTTTCCGGTGTGCTGGGGATCTGGGGTTTTCGCCGCCGCGAACCCCAATATGAATCCATCCTTAAAGCAGACCCGTACGGGGCTTATTTTTTTGTGGCCTTGGCCGGAATTGGTTTCGGCACCATGGGCTGTTTCCTGGCCTCGGCCAATGATCCTGGAATTCAACTGTTCCAGGACGCCATTCTTTACAGCCACCTGGGGTACGGACTTATTTTTCTTATCTACATCATCGTCAACTTTCTTTCGTTGTTGGGCGGCAATCTGCAAGTCCATAAAGTATTGTACAAACCGACAGTCATGCCCTATTTCACCTTCCGGTTTGCCGGATTGATAACCACATTTGCTTTTTTTGCTTACTCCAACTGGATGGTATCGGTCAACCAGGCCTATGCCGGCTATTACAATGCCATGGGTGATTTCCATCTTTCACAAGACTCGGTACCACTGGCAGAAGGATATTATCAACGATCTGTTTTTCTCGCTACACGAAATTACCACGCCCATTACGGCCTGGCCCAATTTCTCGGCGCCCGCGGCGAATACGAAAAGGAAAAGCAAGAATATACCCGGCTCGTGGATGGCAGGCCGTTGGATCTAGCCTATCTCAATTTAAGTCAGCTTTATGCAAGCGACAATTCCTTGCCCGCTTCGGCCCTCGTCCTGAGGCAAGGGCTTGCTGATTTTCCCAGGAACGGCCTTTTGCAAAATGCGTTGAGCCTGGTCAATTACCGGATGGGCCTGCGCGACTCTGCCTTGCTGATGGCCAATGCCGCACGAAATTCAGTACAGTCGAAAGGGGAAGCCGAAACCAACCTGGCAGGATTCAATGCAAAATTTCAGTCGCGTTTTCCGGCTGACTCCTTGATGGTTCTTTTGAATGCAAATCACCCCGGCGTCAAAAGCAATATCCTGGCGCTGGCCGCCTTGCAAGGAAAGGCCGTGCCCTTGAACGTCGATCCT
>DATHFS010000499.1:0-14865 GCA_035317975.1 Cyclobacteriaceae bacterium
AACAGGAATTATTCCCTCAAAGTTTTTATGATCTGTATTCTTTTGATTTGCGTACCCATGCCATAAAAAAATTATGGGACTTTGGTCCGTCCCACAACGAGGAAGACATGGTGTTTTCCAATTCCCTGGTAATTAACGAAAAAGACAGTTGCTTTTACGTATTGGGTTTCCCAAAAAATAAATATGAAAGCCACGTCATGCTGAGACGCTATGCTACAGGAAAACCGGAATTCGTGACCCTGGCCGACTCCATACCGTTCCTATTTCATGATGAGCATTCTTTCAGCGATCTTTTTCTGTCGGAGTCAACAAATGAACTGGTTGCGGTGACGGCGCACCGCGAAAAGGATCAGTACAAAGTCGATGTTTATTCCATCAACTATCCGCCTTTGCATGCATCGGATGTAATTCAAGGTTCTTTTCCAAAACCGATGCAGGCTGCATTTTACTACCTGGCCCTGATTCTCGGCGGGTTGGGTTGCGGACTAATACTGTACAGGCTGATCCGGGTCCGAAAAGGAGTACTGGCGGTAAAACCTGAAGCGGCTGCTGAGATCGCTAACCAACATCCGGTCGTGACAATGCCAATAAAAAATCTGCCGGCAGAGGTGGTAGAGGAGAAAGTTTTTTCTACCATTTATTTATTCGGCGGATTCCAGGTTTTTGATAAAGAAGGTCTTGACATTACCGGCAAATTCACGATGACACTGAAAGAGCTGTTTGTGCTGGTTCTTCTTCATTCTGTAAAATTTGAAAAGGGGATGTCGACGACCGTTCTCCAGGAGTACCTGTGGCCGGATAAGGATGAAATAAGCGCCAGGAACAACAGGAATGTTAACATTAAAAAACTAAGAACACTTTTAGAGGAGATCAGCGGTGTCTCCATAGAGAACAATAATTCGTACTTACGCCTTACCCTGGGGCCCTCTGTATTTTGTGACTACCAATGGGTATTCAGGTTGCTCAGTCATCATAAGGCAGGCGAAAGCATGAGCCAGGATGAAATCGGGATCATGATGGCGAACGTGAAGCGCGGCAGCCTGTTGCCCAATCTTCAGCTTGCCTGGCTGGATGGATTTAAATCGGATATCTCGAACCAGATCATTGATACGCTCCTGGAGTATTCGCAAAAACTGGATGTCAACAAGGACGACAAAGTCCTGCTTGAAATTGCCGATTCCATATTCAATTATGACAGTATTAACCAGGAAGCGTTAGTCATTAAGTGTTCGGTCCTTAACAAAAAAGGCAAGTATTCCCTCGCAAAGACCTGGTACGATCATTTCGTAAAAGAGTACAAGAATCTTTACGACGAAAACTACGTCAAGACATTCGAAGAAGTTATTTCCTGAACAAATTTAAAGGGTGTGCCCGACTCCCTGGCATACTCCACCCCCTCCTGTTTCAGAATATCCCCCCGGGAGGGGTTCTTTCCCCATTTTCCAAAAATCTTTTTTTGAGAAATTCCGGGGAAATATTCCTGTTAATAGGTTATTAAGAGATTATTAAGTACCCCGGGATAGATTTGACTCATCGTAAACGATTGTTTTACTTATTTCAAACGATTACGAACGTCACATTATTAAACCCAAACCCTGTTTTATTATGACAAAAATCTACGTGATTCTGGCCTTTTTCCTTGCCGCAACCTCCCTGGTCCATGCACATGCGTGGCCTGTGAATGGTAAGGAAGAGCCATCGAAAAGTCCAACCGAAAATTCCGGTCCGGTTGAGGAGGTCACTGTATCGGGCAAAGTAAAAGCAGAAGACGGTTCTCCGCTTCCTGCAGTGAACGTCATCGAGAAGGGAACTACCAGGGGTACCTCCACCGATGCGAATGGCAACTATACCATCACCGTAACCGATGGTAATGCCACCCTGGTTTTCTCCTTTATTGGCTATGCTTCCCAGCAAGTTCCTGTTAACAACAGGACATCGATCGACATTTCCCTTCAGCCTGATTTTGCTACGCTGAACGAAATTGTCGTTATCGGTTATGGAACGCAATTGAAAAAGGATGTTACAGGGGCTATCAGTACGGTAAAATCCGATGAGATCGCGAAGCGGCCATTAGTGCGCCTGGAACAAGCCCTCCAGGGAACTGCAGCCGGCGTGGTGGTCACCAGTCAGAACGGACAACCTGGCCAGGGTCTCCGGGTTAAGATCCGGGGTGCGAATTCTATCACCGGCAGCACAGAGCCGCTGTACGTAATTGACGGAAGCATCGGCTCCGGCTCGGATGTAAACGTGAACGACGTAGAGTCAATCGAAGTATTGAAGGACGCCGCCTCCGCCGCGATCTACGGATCACGCGGTTCAAATGGTGTTGTGCTGATCACGACCAAATCCGGAAAAGCAGGAAAAATGAAAGTCAATGTTGAATCGTGGTTCCAACAGGCGACGATCCCAAAGGAACTGAACCTCATGAATGCCTATGATTTTGCCCGGTCGGTGAACAATCAATTCAGCTCTACCGGTCAGACACCTCCTTTCAAGCCGGCCGACCTTCAGGCCTTTCAAACCAATCCCGGCACCGACTGGCAGCGGGAACTTCATAGGAAAGCGTTTGTCCAGAATTACCAGATAGATATATCAGGCGGTAATGATGTGGTCAAGTACCGGTTTTCGTTAGGCCAACTCGACCAGCCGGGCATCATTTTGAACCAATGGTATAAAAGGACCTCCTTCAGGTCCAACATCGAAGCGAAGATCAATGATAAAATGAAGGTGAGGTTTATTACCGTAGCCACTATTCCGCAAAGTCATAATAACAGTTATGGTGGTGGACTGGGTGATCCTTTCAACCAGGCACCGGAATGGGACCCTACCTCGCCGGTCCGTGACCCCGTTACCGGTCAGTATATAAGTCATTCTTCTTATGCTTCCATCCAGTTTAATCCAATTGCACAGGCAAACAACCAGGCCAACGATAACATTGATACCAACCTCCAGGAAAACATGACGTTCACCTGGCGCGTTCTGAATGGTCTGACCTTTACCTCTACCAATGTTTATTCATTGGGTTTTGGGTATCGCCAGCAGGTTTATGGCCCGGGCACCGGCAACTATGACAACAAGTCTGATTATGCGCAGGTCAATACAAACAGGAACAGAAACTTCCTGACCAGTAACTTCCTTACGTATAACAAAACGGTAGGGGACCATGCTTTTGAAGTGACGGCGTTGTATGAATCGATGAGCGGCTTAAACAATTCAGTCCAGGCCAAATCCACCAAACAGTCGACCTATTCGCTGGGTTATTATAACCTGAGCCTGGGCTCTACGCAGAATACGTCTTCTGATTATTCTGCCGAAGGGCTGGTGTCGTATATGGGAAGGGTTGGTTACATATTTAAAGATAAATATTCGGTCAAGGCCAGCCTTCGCACGGATGGATCTTCTCACCTGACCGATAAATACAGTTCGTTCCCTTCCGTTGCCGTGGGCTGGACAATGTCAAATGAAGGTTTTATGGCTGGTTCAAGAGTAATCAATTCGCTGAAGCTTTGGGCTTCTTATGGTCAGACGGGTAATCAGGCCGTAGGTGCCTACTCTACGATACCCTCTATTACCACTGGCGGCTCTCAACCTGCTTATTACTTCAACGGCACAACACCGACAGTTTCCACACCCCTTGGATCACCGGTGTCGCCTTCTCTTAAATGGGAAGTTAAAACGTCTTATGATATCGGTCTCGACGCTGAATTCTTCAATGGACGCCTGACCGTTCATCCTGAAGTTTATACCAGCACAATTAACGACCTGTTATACAATTACCAGGCTCCCTTCTACCTGGGAGGCCAATCGTATAACAGGAATATCGGCAGCCTCTCTAATAAAGGTTTTGCACTGACCCTTGGCGGAACGCCTGTTGCCGGGCCGAAATTCCGGTGGACCTCAACCTTTACGTTATCCGTGAACCGGAACAAAGTGCTCAACCTGGGCGGGCTGGATAACGTGATAACCGGCGGTCCTACCGGACAAAACGTACTAAGGGTGGGAAGGCCGTTAGGAGAATTTTACGGATACAACTTCCTGGGCACGTGGAAAACCAGTGATGCAGCAGAGGCGGCCTTATTTGGGATGAAACCCGGCGATGCCAGGTATATCGATGTTAATGGCGATCATGCTTATACGACAGCCGACTATCAGGCTATTGGCAATGGTACGCCAAAATACAGCTTCGGGTTCATTAACGACGTGACGTACGGCAATTTCACGCTTAGTTTCATGTTTCAGGGAACACAAGGCGCCAAAAAGTATGGTCAGACCCTCGCCTTTCTCTGGGGCGGCCTTGGCGACATGAAGAATGCAACAACGGCAGAAGCCGTTCCGGAGAACCTGTGGACACCGGAGCATGAAACAAATAATCCTGCCTGGAGCAACACCGGCAAAAATTACAATCTGAGCAGCCGGTATGTGTACGATGCAAGTTATATCAAGCTGAAGAATATTTCGGTCGCGTACCGGATACCTGCATCCATGTTGGAGAAAATAAAAGTTAGCCACCTCGAGGTATACGTGAGCAGCCAGAACCTGTTTTCCATTACTCCCTACAAAGGATATGATGCTGAAGTTGAAAACGGAGGTAATGCAAGCCAGCAGGGTCTGGAATTCGGAGTAATACCCAACCCCAGGACCTATACCGCGGGAGTCAGGATAGGGCTCTAATTATTTAATTCATTAATTCATAACATCAAGATACTATGAACAAAAAATATTTTATATCATTCATACTCCTCGCGCTGTTCAGCGGATGCGTGGACCTCACGGAGGATCCGAAATCCAGGCTTACACCGATCACCTACTTTAAAACGCAAAGTGACCTGGATGCTTCGGTTGCAGCAATGTATCTCAACCTTGCCAAAGACGGCAGTTGGGGTTTCACCAGTAAGGAAACTTCCTATTTTGGTTCGGATGATTATACTACAGACCCGGGTCTTAACAAGTATGATCAGCGCGACTTTGACCGGCTATCGGGTGGGAGCAGCAATCAGAGCATGCGTTCGGAATGGGAAGGCCCATGGCAGGCCATTTACCAGGCAAACAATATCATTACCAATTATGCCAAAGTAAATTCGACAGAAGCACTGAAAAATGATGCTGCCGGACAAGCCTATTTCATGAGGGGCATGTGCTACTATTACCTGGTAAGGACGTTTGGCGAACTCCCTCTTGTGTTGGGTACAATCGATGTTAACGCCAGACCTGAGCGATCAGCAGTTCCACAGATATACGAATCGGTTGTCAGTGATCTTCAAACAGCCAAAGGGCTTTTGGGAACACCGCTTGTACAAGGCAAGGCAAATACCTATGCTGCAAGTTCCCTCCTGGCAGATGTTTACCTGACCATGGCAGGCTGGCCTCTCAATCAAGCCAGCGGCTATGCGCTTTCTGCCGCAGAGGGCAAAATCGTCATCGATGCAGGTGTTTATAACCTGAACACCCCATACGACCAGGTCTTCCAGACCAACAACAGTCCTGAATCGATCTTTTCACTCTATTATAATGTGGCAGGAAGTCTTCCTAACCGCAGGTTCGGATCGAGCAACGTTCCTCTTGAGGAAGTGGCCAAGGATGGATCGAGCGGTTGGGATGATGTGTATCCGGAGATCAATTTTTTCAAGAACGCTCCCGTGTGTACCCGGACTGACCTTACTTTTTACACGACAATAAAATTAAGGCAAGCGGATAAAACCACGTTCAAGCTGGTTCCCTGGGACTCACCTGAAACCCACGCCCAGCACCCTTACTACAGAAAGTTTAGAGCGGGTCTGGGTGGTGATGGCGTTAAAGAAAGTGATACTGAAATACTCTCGATCCAGCCCAGTACCAATAAAGCAACGGATATCATTCGCTATCCTCTTGTCTTGCTGAACTACGCGGAAGCTTCTACCATGGCAGGGGGCGCACCAACTGCAGACAGCTATACTGCCATCAACAAAGTAAGGTTCCGCGCCGGCCTTCCTGATCTGACTCCCGGCCTTTCCGGTCCTGATTTCCGCGACGCTGTCGTATATGAACGGGCCTATGAATTTGCAGGCGAGTTCGGCGTACGGTGGTTTGATATCGTCCGATTGCAGCTTTTGCCTCAGGTCGTTGCCGGAAGGGATCCGGTAGAAAATCAAGTCCCTCCCGGAACCAACATCAGCCAGAAATACCTGGCTCCTATCCCCTTCACCGAGATGACAAGAAATCCGGAATGGACACAAAATCCAGGCTATTAAATCTCCTTTAAACGGTAAAGGTTAATCATGATATCATGGTTAACCTTTATTCATTTTTATACCCTTATGAAAAAAACATTCTTTATTCTTCTGGTTGTCGTGGTTGCCACCGCTGTTTGTGCACAAAATAAACACAACTCCTCTACCCTGTATCCGTCCTATACTGGTCTGGTGATGGCCGGATACCAGGGTTGGTTCCGGGCGGCCGGCGATGGCAGTGCCGCCAAACGATATGCCTTCGGTGATGAGAACAGTTCCAGTATTGACGCCTGGCCTGACGTAACGGAATACGAAAAAACGTATGAAACCCCGTTCAGCATGCCCGACGGATCAAAGGCGCGGTTCTTCAGTTCATTGGATAAAAGCACCATTGATCTTCATTTTAAATGGATGCAGGAATACAATGTGGATGGAGTTTTTATGCAGCGTTTTTTTGATGCTACGCGGGAAGGCAACCGGAAAAAAGAATCTTCTGTCATTTTGCAGAATGCCATGGAGGCGGCCTCCAAATATAAGCGAGCCATTGCTGTCATGTACGATCTTTCCGGGTTAAAGGCAGGGGGCGAAGATTGCTCTACGATCATCGACGACTGGAAATATCTGGTGGATGAATTAAAGGTAACTAATCAAAAAGGTGAAAAGACGTATTTGTTCCACCGGGGAAAACCACTGGTGGTGATTTGGGGAGTTGGCTTTCCGGACAGGCCTTATAACATCCGCAACATAGGCCTGGAACGGCTGATCAATTTTCTGAAATACGACCCGGTTTATGGCGGCTGTTCTGTGATGCTGGGCGTTCCTACATTTTGGCGGGACCTGCGGGCGGATTGCGTCCCCGATCCCTACTTACACGACCTCATTCGCCAGGCAGACCTGGTCATGCCGTGGACCGTGCAACGCTTTTCGCCCTTACTCCATAACGACATGGACCGGTACCGTGATGTAATGATGGAAGACAGCAAGTGGTGCCTGGCCAACAATGTTGACTATGTTCCCTGTGTTTATCCCGGATTCAGTTGGCACAATCTTAGTGTGCATGCATTTCCCGATGATATAAAACCGGTGGGCTCAATTCCACGACAAGGCGGACGTTTTTATTGGCAAATGCTTTCCACAGCCATCAATGCAGGAGGGAAGATGCTTTATGTAGCCATGTTTGATGAAGTCAATGAAGGGACTGCGATATTCAAGTGTTCGGATGCGCCACCTCCCGGAAAGGCTACTTCATTTATTGATATGGACCACCAGCCATCCGATCACTACCTGTGGCTGACGGGAGAAGCCAGCAAGATAATCAAGGGCAAGAAACCCCTTTCTTTTAAAATGCCTGAAAGAAAATAGATAGTACATTCGCAAAGGCCTCCCTCCCCCTTCACTTTGGAGAGGGGCCTGCCGAATCCCGACGACGTCGAGGCGGGGTTAGGAGACCAACATTCATCATGAAAGGAATATTCAAACAACCTGCAAGCCGAAAAGTCTTCCTGTTCAAGGTCATCGGGATCCTGTTGCCCTTCCTGTTCCTGGTTTTGCTTGAAGGTGTTTTAAGGGCTTTTCATTATGGCAACGACCTACGTCTTTTCATTGAATACGCCGGGAGTAATGATTTCCTTGTACTCAATCCAGATGCCTCCAAAAGGTATTTCACCAATCAATCGATCGCAACAACCGGTAACCATGAGATCTTTAAAAAGAAAAAGGATGAAAATACAACCCGGATCTTTGTATTAGGGGAATCGACAACACTGGGATATCCTTACTTTCACAATGGCTCCTTCCACCGATGGCTGCAATACCGGTTGATGCGGTCGGTCCCGGGCAGAAATTTTGAGATCATCAACCTTTCATTGACGGCAGTTAATTCTTATACAACACTCGGTTTTGCGCACGACCTGGCGGATTACGATCCGGATGCCGTACTAATTTATACAGGGCACAATGAATATTATGGAGCGCCGGGTGTTGCCTCCACAGAGCGCGTCGGCGACAATCTTTTTCTGGTTCATCTCACGCTCCGGCTCCGCGAATTCCGGCTTTTCCAACTGTTAACAAACCTCTATGAGAAGGTAACCCCTGGCGATGCCGTATCGGGGCGAACCCGCATGCAGAGGATGGTAGCAGAAGAGCATATTCCTTATGGTTCGGTTCTTTATTTACGGGGGATCGGACAGTTCAAATCCAACATGGAGGAAGCTGTGAAGCTGCTTCATGATCAGCATGTCCCTGTCTTTATTAGTAACCTGGTTAGCAATGAAAAAGACCTGAAGCCTTTTGTAAGTGATGCCGTGGATAGTATGTCCTTTCCGGGTTTTACAAAGAATTATGAACTGGGACTGAACGCAGCCGGGAGAGATGATCTGCCCTTAGCGCACACTTTCTTGATGGAAGCGCAACGGATTTATCCTGTCCATGCCCGGTGTAATTATGAGCTTGGAAAGATTGCATGGCGGCGGGGAGAATATGATACGGCAAAAGCATACTTTGTGAAAGCAAATGATCTCGATGGTCTCCGGTTCAGGGCGCCGGAAAAAATAAATGAGTTCATTTCGGAATTATGCAAAAGGTATTCCCGGGTTCATCTTGTAGATACCAAAGCCGCATTTGAGGGTCAATCCCCCCATCGTTGTATTGGAGGGGAATTGATCCTGGAACATGTTCATCCCAATTTAAAAGGCTATGCAATAATGTCAGATGTATTTTATGAGGCTATGAAAAGAGAAAAACTCATTGAGGTGCCGATAGAGGATGAAATGACATTTGCTCAATTGGTACAGTCCATGCCGGTAAATGCGGTAGATTCTATTGCCGGTGTTCTCAAGATTGCCCGCCTCAGGAGCAGTTGGCCCTTCACGGAGGCATTGGGTGAGGATAGTGTGAGGATTGGCACGGAAGAGGGAAAACTAGCCTTGAAACTTGTCAATAAGCAAATAGGCTGGGACCAGGCCATGGACCTCTTGTATGCGAAGTACATCAGAAATCATCAACTGGCGTCTGCGCGCGAGGTGATGGAAACATTGGTCCTCGAGTATCCGGAAGATGCGTCCGTCTATGAAAAAGCAGCTATGCTAAGCGGGGAATTGAAAGACGATGACGAGGCGCTGTTTTACTTCAGTAAAGCATTCAGGCTCAATCCAACATTTGATAGGGCGAAATACCTGTTTGTTCTTTATCTTCATCAGGATAAGCCAGCCGACGCCATGGAGTACATCGACTATGCCATTGCGAACGCACCAGGGCAGTTGAACCTGGCGCCTGTTAAAACCTACACGTCAGAAGTGATCCGGTTGCAAAAGGCCCTCGCCAGCCACCCGGCCGATTTGTCGATCTTATTCATGATCGCACAGGCCTACTACAGAATGGACAACCGGGAAGGCGCCTCTATTTACCTTGGTAAAGTATTGGAGTTGGATCCGGGCAATGAAGAGGCCCTGGTACTTCTCGAAAAACTGAAAGGATAACGATTCGTTATGAACCGCATTAGAAAATTCCTGGCCGGCATTTCCGTTAAGCAGTGCACAGAATTCGGGATGGTGGCGATCCTTGTCCTGCTTGCCTTTGCGATTTACCGTAAAGACAACAACCTGGTGATTGCGGCTTTCATGCTTACCCTGGCAACGATCATCGCCCCCATTCTCTTTTTTCCTTTTGCTGCTTTTTGGTTCGCCCTGTCGGAAGTATTGCGCAGGATCAGCACGACCCTCTTATTGGGAATTGTATTTTTTGTAATTGTGGTGCCTATTGGCCTCATAAGAAAGATCGCAGGCTTTGACAATTTAAAACTGAAGGAATTTAAGAAGGGCAGGCAATCGGTAATGATCGTCCGGGATCACACGTTCACTTCGGAAGATCTTACTAACACGTTCTGAAATAAGGTTAAGCGATGGAATTTCTTAAAGAGCTATTTTTATTTCTAAAGACCCGGAAGAAATTCTGGCTAATCCCTCTTGTTATCATTTTGCTGCTGCTGGGAATACTCATCGTCTTGACCAGCGTTTCGGCATTATCCCCTTTTATCTACACCCTATTCTAAGTTCCCGCAAGAATGCGAACAGCGATATTGGGTATTTCTGCATTTTATCACGACAGTGCTGCTGCGATAATAGTAGATGGAGAAATTGTTGCAGCTGCGCAGGAAGAACGATTTACGCGCAGGAAGCATGATCCCGGATTTCCAGCGCATGCTATCCGTTATGTGCTGGATGAATCGGGTGTCCCCTTCGACAAGCTTACGGCCATCGCATTTTACGACAAACCCTTCCTCAAATTTGAACGGCTGCTGGAAACGTATCATGCCTTCGTCCCAAAGGGGGTAGCGAGCTTTATTGCCGCCGTCCCGGTGTGGATAAAGGAAAAACTTTTCATGAGGAAATTATTGCGTGATGAGTTAAAGCAATTTGGGAAGGCAAAGATCCCCCTGCTATTCCCCGAGCATCACCTGTCGCACGCGGCCAGCGCCTTTTATCCGTCACCCTTCGAAGAAGCGGCCATCCTGACTATTGACGGTGTAGGCGAATGGGCAACCACTACCCTTTGCCATGGGAGATCGGGTACGATCAGAATTTTAAAAGAACAGCACTTCCCCCATTCAACCGGTCTTTTGTATTCCTCTTTTACGTACTACCTGGGATTTAAGGTGAACAGCGGCGAGTATAAGGTGATGGGACTGGCCCCCTATGGCGATGCAACGTCGCCCGAGACCACTGCCTTCAGGGAAAAGATCCTTTCAACATTGGTCGATATCCGGGAAGATGGATCTATCCTTCTCAATATGGACTACTTTGATTTCGCGACCGGATCAACAATGGTCAAAAATGTAAAATGGGAACGCCTTTTCGGGTTCCCACGTCGGGAACCGGAATCAACGATCGGCCTTACCCACATGAACTTTGCCCTTGCAATACAAGAGGTAATAGAAATAATAGTAGTGGCCCTGGCCCGCACCGTTCAACAGCTTACACATTGTAAAAATCTTGTAATGGCAGGAGGCGTGGCGCTGAATTGCGTTGCCAATACCAAAATCGCCAATGCTGGAATAGTTGAGAATATCTGGATTCAGCCTGCGGCGGGCGATGCGGGAGGTGCTCTTGGTGCGGCTTATGCGGCGTATCATATAGGGTATAAGATGGAAAGGAGACCGGTTTCTCTTCCTGACTCAATGAAGGGTGCCTGCCTTGGTCCCTCCTACTCAGATAAGGATATTCTCAAAACGATCAATTCATACGAGGCATCATACACCCACTTTGATGACTTCAATGAATGCAGCTCATTCGTAAGCGAAAGGATAGCGGAAGGAAAAGTGATCGGTTGGTTCCAGGGTAGAATGGAATTCGGTCCACGCGCATTGGGAAACAGAAGTATCCTGGGCGATCCCCGAAATCCGGAAATGCAAAAACGGATCAACCAAAAAATAAAAGTGCGTGAAGAATTCAGACCCTTTGCTCCCAGCGTATTGATCGAAGATCTGTCACGTTATTATAAAACCGCTACGCCGTCTCCGTACATGCTGCTGATTGCGATGTTAAAAGATACGCTGCGAAGACAGGCACCCGAAAATGAATTAACGGAAGATCTCACCACCCGACTATCTCATACCCGTTCAGACCTGCCTGCTGTCACTCATGTGGATCATTCATCCCGGATCCAAACGGTTAGTAAGGACATTAATCCGCGATTCTGGCAATTGATCAATGATTTTAAAAAGATCACCGGCCAGGGTATCCTGATCAATACCTCCTTCAACAGGAGAGGAGAACCGATCGTATGCACACCGGAAGATGCCTGGCTGTGTTTTATGCGAACCGAACTGGATTATCTCGTAATGGGGAATTATGTTTTTGATAAACTTCAACAAAGGCCATTGCCGGAGAAAACCGGCGAGAAATTGAATTTTGAGCCGGATTAAAAATCCAACGTATACGTCTTCCCCGCCTTTGTCATCAGATCATATTCATATATTTTTTTCAAGGTGACGAATTGTTGATTGGCTTTATCGGAGATTACAGGTGCTTTGATTTCCGGTAAAGTATAGAACGGATTAGGATTCCAGCCTTTTGCTTCCTTCAATAAGCGATTGGCACCCCATTCCGAATAGGACCTTAATCTGCAGTTGCCCCCCAACTCCGATCGGATTGTTAAACGGGTAACCGTTCCATTTTTCCACTCCATTTGAATAGTGAATCCGCCTCTCGCTTTTAGTCCGTCTACCTTGCCTTCAGCCCAGGCATCCGGCAAAGCCGGCAATACATGTATCGCCCCATCATGACTTTGCAGCAGCATCTCGGCAATGCCGGAAGTACATCCGAAGTTTCCATCGATTTGAAACGGCGGATGTGCATCAAATAAGTTCGGATACGTTCCTCCCTCGTTGCCCTGCGCTCCGACAAACGTTAACTGATCGGAAATAAGCTTGTTGGCACGATTGCCATCCAAAAGCCTCGCCCATAAATTTACTTTCCAGCCCATCGACCAGCCGGTTGACTTATCCCCGCGGTATACGAGGGAAGTTCGTGCCGCATTGAATAATGCCGGCTGGCGGTAGGGAGAGATCTGGTTGCTGGGAAATAATCCATAAAGATGCGAGACATGGCGATGGTTGTCATCGGGACGGTCCAGATCGTGCAGCCATTCCTGGAGCTGGGCATACTGCCCGACCTGCATCGGTGGTAATCTATTATACTTTTCGTGGACCGAATCAGCCAGTTCCTTATCGACCGCCAGGATGTTTGCTGCCTTCATAAAATTGGAGAATACATCCGAAACAAGCTGGTTATCCATCGTTGTGCCTGCTGAAATGGATATTCCCGGATGATGCGCATTTTCAGGAGACATGGACGGGGCAACGACCAGCCATTGATGCGTAGGCTCGGGCTGCAAGACGTCTTTAAAAAACATGGCGGCCCCTTTCAGAATGGGATAGGATTTCTGCAGGAAGTTCTTATCGCCTGAATACAAGTAATGCTGCCACACGTTCTGGGAAAGCCAGGCCCCTCCCATTGGCCATAGCCCGTAAAAAGCGCCGTCTACCGGACCTGTTATCCGCCACAAGTCAGTATTATGATGAACATTCCAGCCCCTCGCATGATACATGACGCTCGCACTTTCGCGGCCGGTCAGCTCAAGATCGGTGAGCATGGAAAAGAGCGGTTCCTGCATCTCAGGGAGGTCGGTTATCTCTGCCGGCCAGTAATTCATTTCCGTATTGATATTGATCGTGTACTTACTGCCCCACGGTGGTGCGATCTTGTCATTCCATATCCCTTGTAAGGTCGCAGGCTGGGTTCCGGGTTGTGAGGAAGAGATCAAAAGGTAACGACCGAACTGAAAGTATAATGAAACCAGTTCGGGATCACGGCCGGAATTGAATTCCCTGAGGCGTACGTCGGTTGGTCGCCTGGCCGCCGCGTTTGATCCGAGATCAAGGGAAACACGGTTAAAATAGGTCTTATAAAATCGGGTATGAGCGGCCCTTGCTTTGCGATACTTCTTTCCGGTTGCCGAAGAAAGATAGCGGGATGCCGTTTCAGATGCATCGCCGCTAACGTCGTTATAATTTTTGAAGCTGGTCGCCATAGAAATAAAGATGGTTACGGCAGTGGCGTTGGTGATCCGGATGGAGGAATCCGTCCGCGACAGACTACCCCGTTTCAACACGGGTCTTACCTGCGCTTCAAATTTTACGCTGCCGGGTTTATTTTCAAGATCGCCGGATGTACCGGTCAGCATCAGCATATCCGCTCGTGATGAAACAGTATGTCTTTTATGAGGACTGTCAACCCGCAGATTACATGTAATGCTTTCCCGTTTACTGGCCGTTAACCTTACTATAATTACCTGGTCGGTGAAAGAAGCCAGCACTTCTCGCTTGTAAATAATGTCATCGACCCTATAGGAACAGGATGTGATGGCGGTGCCCAGATCAAGGTCTCTGTAATATTCTGTGGCGTTTTCATGGCCGGGAAATTCGATATACAGGTTTCCAATGGGTTGGTAAGGCATTCCATTATTCTTTGTTGCCTTAACTTTTTGCGAGGCCAGGTCCTGCGCCTCCTTGTAATATCCTTCAAAAATCAGTTTGCGGATTTCGGGAAGCGCTTCGTAAAAACCGGAGTCCGGTATATTGTTCCCTGGTCCGCCTGCCCATACGGTTTCCTCATTGAGTTGTAATTGCTCGCGGGCGGGATTTCCGAACACCATAGCCGCTATTCGTCCATTACCGATGGGCAGGGCTTCATTCCAGTTGGTGGCGGGCTGTCTGTACCAGAGCTTGTTTTGTGTATTTCCAAAAAATTGGTCAACACCGGCAACCTGCGACACCTGTGAGGATGCCTGGGTGAACGAAAATAAGGCAGATAGCAATAAGAAGAATTGTGACCTTGATCGCCGTACCATGTAATGGGGTTTTGGTGTACTGTAAACCAATTACAAGTGTAATTTAAACTTCTTAAAAAGAAATTAACAATGGATTAATTTTATGAATCAGGTCCATGTTTGGAATCATAGTTGGGACTTTGCGTCAGAAGCCCTGAAGGGGCAAAATCTTATTCCGCCCTTTCAGGGCTAAATTTTCATGCTTGTTATTATTCACAGGGCTTCACCCTGTGCTGATATATGACACCCCTTCGGGGCTTGAAAAAGATTATCA
>DATHFS010000500.1:0-3227 GCA_035317975.1 Cyclobacteriaceae bacterium
GTTCGATCGGGTTGCCAATCAGTTGGCTTACTGGCTACAGGTGCTATATCTTTTACCATACCCTCAAAGGTTATGCCCGGATAAGCTCGCGCTTTGAGCACAATCTTTTGCCCAATGCTTACTTCGCTTATCTCTTTTTCCGGGACTGCAATCTCTGCCATAACATCTTTCATTTCATAAACTTCTGTTATCAGATCCCCCTTCTTCACATTCTCTCCCACTTTCTCTTTTAGTTTGTGTGTAGTCACAACTCCTGTTATCGGACTTACGACCTGAAGAGAATGTATTTGATCCACTAGGTAGGTTTTATGAGCCTCAAGCCTGCGCACATCAGCCTCCAGTGCTTCAATCTCTTCAGGCCTGCTCCCTGACAAAAGTAACTTCAGCCGCTGTCGTGCTTCCTGCAATTCCTTTTGGCGAGTGACGGCCCCTTCCTGACTTTTCTCAAGCTCTTCTATGGAAATTAATTTTTGTTCGTATTGTAGTTTATCGCGCAACTGATAGCCATCCGCAAACTTCGCGAGTTCTTCTGCCTTCGCAACTTGTGTTTTGGCCAATTCAATTTCTTCTTTCCTTGGTCCTAATTTCAATAATTTGAGCTGTGCCTGCTTCGCTTCCATCTCCGCAGAAGTCTTTCTTAATTCAGCGGTATAATCCCGATCGGAAAGCCGCGCAATGACCGCTCCCTTCTCAATTAAATCTCCTTCACCAACATAGATCTGATCAATGATGCCCTCCACTTCTGCGCGCACATCAGCATTGTGCAATGGCATAACTGTAAAGGGTCCTGACACTTTCATCTCCATGTGGAACAAGGTCAGAATGGAAAGTCCTGCAATTGTTCCCAAACAAAACTTAATATAACCCGGCACTATAATTCTTGTTCTCACTATAGACTTACGAATGGACAGGATTGGCATAACTATTTTTTTAAGCGTGTTTCGAAAGATAAATCCAATGGTTAAAACAAAAAGAATAAAACCCCAGCCTTGATAGTTGGCGACCATCATCCCGCCAAACCAGGATATGATTTTGAAAAGAATCCAATAAATGTAAACCCCTGAAAATAGAGCGTAAGTGAATAGAATTAAACCCTCACGTTGGCGAACGTCAATGTGTTGGCCAGCGCCCCATACCCTTTTGATTTGGTTTCCTAAATAACCTGAAGCTTTTTGACGGAGGTTTGGAATGCCCAACCAGTCGCTCAATAAATAGTAGCCATCGAGTTTAATCAAGGGGTTCATGTTGAAAAACATTTTGAACGCTGATGTGGCTGTTACGACAAGGGCAAAATGATTCAATGCAGTGCTTGTATCAGTCAAACGCCAGGTAAGGGTAGCCAGAGCCCAGAGAAATATTTCAAAGTACGCTCCTGCAAACGTAACCCACAGCCGCTTTGATTTTTCGGGGAAAAGCCACGCATCACTGACATTGCAAAAAAATGCAGGTTGAAAATAGATTAAGAGAAAGCCTATCTCCCGGACATGCCCTCCAAAATATTTGCACGTAAGACCATGGGCAGATTCATGTAGCGCAATAACGCCTAACATGACAAACCAGGCTAGTAGCAACGATTCAAACCGCAACAAGAAAGTGAACTGTCGGATGATCTCAGACCAATGAATGATCGTAACACCGGTAGCGCAAACAACAAGCAACGCAGAGGATAGTAAGAAATACGGAGTGAAGAGGAACTGGATTCGCGGAATAACCCAATCAAAAAGTCTATCCGGATCGAACAGCTTAAAGCGCAAATAGAACAGATCACCTTTGATTTTGTTCCTGGGTGGAGCTGATATCCTGATCTCACCATCGGATAAAAGCCCGATGCGATGAAGGCGGTTGGTAAATTGATCAAGGTTTTCCGCTGATAGTGCTACCCCAAGACGTTCTTCAACGTTTCGTAAAACTATTTCAGCCGGAGTTGATCCATTGAATTGTTGCGCTATAAAATGTTCAATCTCTTTAAACCGGAAGAAACGGTCTGAAACCGGGTCTTTAATTACAAACATGTTGCCCTCTGCACTCGCTTGCCGGCTAATGACCAGGTCGCTGCGTAACTTCAAAAGAGCAGTTTGCATACGGAATAACTAATGTAAATCGTTCACCACAAGGTTTGCAAAAGTGTTACTACGGCAATCAATGGCAATAGCGAATCGTGGGTTTAGGCCCACGAATCGCTATTTTGAAGTTGGATCAGAATAGTAATTAATGACCCCCTGTTGAAACCTGGCCACCCGTGCCTTCATTGCCCGGATTGTTCGTGTTGTTGAGCGGTGGATTATTATTACCCGGATTACCATTTCCCAATCCGTCCGGAGCAATGCGCTCCTCAAGCTCCTCTACATTCAGAAGAACTTGTTCTTGATTTGTTTTCTCTTTCATGATGTTTTTAATTTTTGTTTTTTAAATCTTACTTCCGCTAATTTTAATTGCCATGCGAGTCGGCAGTGTTGCTTGAGGGCTGTGGCTTAGAGCCATTCGACACCTCGTTGCCCGGGTTTCCGTTGCTTTCGCCCGGAACGCCATTGATGCTATCGGGAGCGATACGTTCTTCTAATTCTTCCACATTGAGAAGAACTTGTTCTTCAATTTTTTGATTTTTCATAACTGTGAATTTTGAGTTTGACAAAAATTTAAAAAAGCAGTCCAACTATATGTTTCTGTTCTTTTTATAACGACTTGCTGATCTGTTCGCAGCGACCCAGCAGAATTTCGTCACTGAGTTTGGCGGGTGGAGTTGCGCCATCCATGAACTGTGTCCAAATCCAGGGATTGCCACCTACGCCGCCAAGAACAGGCTGCTTAGGAAATGAAAATGAAAGTCCATTGGGAATTACCGTCACGCTGCTGGCCGATGTGACGTCCGTTTCATGCGGTCCACCCACCTTATTATCGTTGTTGCGGAAAATAATTTTCGCACTCAAACCGCTTATCGAGAGATTAGCATCAAATGTGATGTTTGGTCCTGGACTATTTGAGCATCCTGTTATATCATAACGAGTATTGGCTACTGCGCTGGCAGTGACATTCTGAGCAAACTTGAACGCGTAGCCTTGCACACATCGGCCAATGAATATTTCGTCACTCACGGCATTGCCATTCGCATCAATAAACTGCACCCATATAAAAGGATTACCACCGGAGCCGCCTAGAACAGGTTGTTTAGGAATGGTTATCTTCTGCCCAAATGGTTCAAGATCCACATCTACACTCGCATCCGCAGT
>DATHFS010000501.1:0-7582 GCA_035317975.1 Cyclobacteriaceae bacterium
GTCGATAGCAGCAGGAAGGGTTCCTTAAACTGCGCGAGGTAAGGGACCAATGCGGCAGAGCTGTCGTGCAAACCCACTCCCGCGATGAGTTGCTGGTTTCCCTGTTGTACCGGCAAAGCCGAGTCGGAAGAAACAAGGGAAGGAAACTTTCGGTCAATCCCCTCGGCGACGACCCATTCGTGGTACCTTTTCTCTGAAAAGTCCCATAATCCGGTGTGACAGCCAATGCTTGTGATGTCCGACCAGGCATGGCCAGTGATCAGCCAAGTGATGAATTGAGGCAAATGAAGTGAATTATGTACCCGGGTAAATAAATTTTGACGCTCTTTTTTCAGCCGGTAGAGCTGAAGCCCTGAATTGAGACTGCCCAACACCGGCGATGCCGTTTGCAAGGAAAGCGTTTGCTCCCCGCCATAGGTCCGGTAGAACTGTTTCGTTAAGTCTTCCGGATAAGGTTTGAGGTAATTGTAAAGCGGAGTGAGGATCTCCCCCTCCTTATCGAGATGGACAAAACTGGCGCCATAGGCAGAAACATTCAATGCCTTGATTTCAAACTCGTCAGAGTCCTTCATGGCGCGATAAGACTGTTTGACCCAATCCCGCAACTTCATAACATCCTCGCAAGGGAATCCGTCTTCATCAATTGTTTCCTCCAATTGCGCAGTCTGCTCATAGACAATGTTATAATCCTCATCAAAAAGGAAGGCTTTCTTGTTGGTCTTACCAATGTCGAGAATAGCGATGACGGGAGTTTTCTTGGACATTGGATTGAGTTTTTGCGGGAAGAGTTAAGTTGTCGCCAAGAGATGGTTTCAGATTACAGGTTTGCTGGTTGTTTGGGTACAATCCTAAGGTTTACAACTACCAACCTGGAACCTGTACCTTCTCACAGCCCGGTAGCCACGCTCCTCGCCCCCCTCTCTCCAATCAACTTCTCCCTTACTTTCAACTCGCGAAACAAGACTATCGGTTGTAAAGCCGCCCCTGCCCGCAACCGGGCTTCTGCCACCAGGGGGCGAACGTCGGTGCGGTAGGCCTGCTGAAGTATTTCCTGCGAAAGGACAGTATCATTTTGCTGCTGGGCCGCCTTCAAAGCTTTTTGATCAACTAACAATGCCTGGGCATAGGCCAGCTTGATCGCCTCGACAGACTGCAGCAAGTCTTCGAGGGGATCTTTTACGTTGTGCGACGCATCGATCATCCAGCCCAGGTCGCTGGCGTGGTTCATTCCGCGGGAATCCATACCCTCGATTAACTCATTGAAGATCAAGAATAATTGGTATGGGTTGATACTTCCAACGGTAAGGTCGTCGTCACCGTATTTGGAATCATTAAAGTGGAAGCCGCCGAGCTTGCCTTCCATCAGCAACAGGGACACAATCTGTTCGATGTTTGTATTGGGATGATGGTGGCCGAGGTCAACGAGTGTGTACGCCTTGGGTCCTAATTTGCTTGTATAGAGGTAGGATTGCCCCCAATCGCCAACGGCCATGGAATAGAAGTTGGGTTCAAAGGCCTTGTATTCAACAAACATTTTCCAGTCGCCCGGCAGCTGGGCATATATCTTTTGAAGTCCTTCCAGTGTATTCTGAAAGGCCTTCCGGAAATTTAATTGGCCAGGAAAGCACGAGCCATCCGATAACCAGACGGTAAGCGATTTGGATCCAAGCTCGGTTCCGTGCCGGATCACCTGGATGTTGTGCTCGACCGCCTGCTGCCGGACATACTGGTTGACATGTTGTAATGATCCGTACTTGTAGCTAAGCTTTTGATCCTTCTGGTCTTGAAACGTATTGGAATTCATCGCGTCAAATCGTATTCCAAGCTTACTTGCCGCCGCCTTGATTGCCGTGGGATTGGAAGGAATATCCCAGGGAATATGAAGGGAAATGGCGCCGCCCGACTTATTCAACGCATGCAGGAGCCCGATGTCATCTACTTTTTCTTCCAGGCTGCGCGGCTCACCACCGCCGGGAAACCGACCAAAGCGTGTTCCACCCGTACCCAGCGCCCAACTTGGAATGGCGATCTGAAAATCGATCAGCCTTTGAAGTACCCCATCGACTTCCGTTATGTCCGACGCAATCCGTTCAAACTGTTTTTTATGACCGGCAGCCAGTTTATGATTGTGTTCTTCGATCCGACTTTTCTCGATATGCATGACAATATTGATTCAGGGCAGATAAAATACTTCCTTCAGCGGCGTAGTGATGGGTGAGTGATCAGGATGGGTGTCCATGATGTCTTTCATATACGACCACCATTTCTGCATCACTGGATGTTCAGCCAGGCGGTCTAGCAGCATGGGATCTTCCATTTTCAATATACCCACGAGGGTGTTCGTTTCCTTGTCCAGAAAAATCGAATAATCGACAATGCCAGCCTCCGCCAGGAGTTGCTTCAATTCCGGCCAGATGGCATCATGCCTTCGTTTATATTCCTCTTCCTTGCCGGGATGGAGGTGCATCTTAAAGCCTACTCGTTTCATATCCAACATTGGCCTATTCGTTAACTAGGATCCGAGTCAATGGTAATTAGTCATTGGTTCGGAATTGCCTTAGTTACTTTCTGTCTAAGAGTTTAGTCTCAAACCTTTCTCTGAACGACCAATGACTAATGACCAGTGACTAAATTATCGTACAAATGCCATCGCTATTCCACCATCTACATTCAAAACGTTCCCTGTTGATTTATTGAGAAGTCCCCCAACCAGCGCAAAGCAGGCATTCGCAATGTCTTCCGGAAGAATGACTTCATTCAACAAGGTACGCTTTGCATAAAAGGCAGGCAATTCTTCCACCTTGACGCCATAAGCCTTTGCTCGTCCTTCGGCCCAGGCTCCTTCCCAGATTTTGCTGTCGGAAATCACGGCATCCGGGTTCACTACATTCACCCTGATCTTGTCGGGGCCTAACTCTGCTGCATTCAAGCGGCTGAGGTGCAACTGGGCCGCTTTCGCGGAACCATATCCGGCGTTGTTGGGTCCCGACACTAGCGCGTTCTTACTGACAATGTTAATTACATCGCCCCCGAGATTTTGTTTTCTCATGGTCTCCACCGCAGCCTGGGTAACCAGAAACTGCCCCTTCACCAGAATATCATAGAGCAGGTCCCAATCTTTCTCCGTATGCTCTTCGATGGGTTTGGATATGGAAATGCCGGCGCAGTTGACTACAATATCCACGCCGCCGAAGGCGAGCGCTGTAGCGGAAAATGCTACTTTGATTTGCCCGGCATTCATCACATCGAGCACCACCGGCGCAAAGGTATCTTTCCCGAATTGTTTTTTGAATTCCCCTTCCGCTTTCGCCAGGCGGTCGGCGTCGTTATCGTTGATGACAACGCAGGCTCCTTCTTCTATGAATTTCTTCGCAATGCCTTTGCCAATACCTCCGGCGCTGCCGGTAATCAAAGCAATCTTCCCGGACAATGCCTTTGGTTTTGGCATGCGTTGAAGTTTTGCCTCCTCCAGCAACCAATACTCAATGTTAAATGCTTCCTGCCTCGGCAGGGATGTATAGGTTGAGATGGCCTCAGCCCCCTTCATAACATTTATAGCGTTGATGTAAAATTCCGATGCAACGCGCGCCGTTTGTTTGTCTTTGGCAAACGTAAACATCCCCACTCCGGGATAGAGAATCACTACGGGATTGGCATCCCGTATCGCCGGACTGTTGGCGTGCTTACAGGCTTCATAGTACTGCCTGTACATCGCCCGGTAGCTTTCAAAGAGCGGTGTCAGCCGTTCCCGGACGGACTTAAAGTTGGAAAGATCTTCGTCTGCTGAGATATCCAGTACGAGCGGGCTGATCTTTGTTCGCAGAAAATGATCGGGACAACTTGTGCCCATCGGGGCCAGCCGACCCAGATCCTTTGAATTAATAAATTCCAGTACCCGCTCATCATCCGTGAAATGTCCCAGCATCCGCACCTGACTGGAGCAGAGGCCGCGCAGCACCGGAGCCAGTGTTGCCGCCTGCTGTAAACGAGCTTCCTTTTTCAAGGGCTGGCGTTGCGCTCCTCCAAAAACAGGACGTTTCTTTCCGTAATTTTCCTCTAAATACCCGGCGCAGGTTTCAATTACTTCCAGGGTATTCATATAGCTTTCGTAGGCCGTATCACCCCAGGTAAACAATCCGTGCGACCCAAGCATTATGCCACGAATGCCGGGATTTTCATCCAGGCATTTCTTAAGCTTCAATCCCAGGTCAAAACCAGGACGTTGCCATTCCACCCAGCCTATCGTTCCTTTGAACAACTCCATGGTGATCTTCTTTCCATCCTTTGCTGCCGCAATAGCGATGGCGGCATCGGGGTGTAGGTGATCAATGTGTTTGAAGGGTAGGAATCCGTGCAGCGGAGTGTCGATGGACGGGGCTTTGGATGCCAGGTCATAAATACAATGGTTGAAAAGTTCTACCATTTCATCCTCGTGTTCAATTCCCCGGTATACATTTTTCAGGTTGTTTAGCCGGTCGACATACAATGCCGCCAATCCGCCCCGTTTCATGGTTCCTAAGTCGCCGCCGGATCCCTTTACCCACATTACTTCCGTTTCTTTGCCGGTCAAAGGGTCTTTGGCCATCGCTTTACATGACGTGTTGCCGCCTCCGTAATTGGTCAGGCGCAAATCCGCTCCCAGTAAATTCGAACGGTACACCAGCAAGGCCACTTCATCACCGGCCAGTGCGGCGGCTTTCGCTTCATCCCACAGGTAGCTTACGTGTTTAAAGCGTTGAGTTTGAACTGACATATTTTTGTTTTTAGAAAGATCCTATTTTATTGAATTTCCATAGCCCACGAGCAAGACCGATAAGATGATCGTAATGATTCCCACCGTAATCGTTGTCCTCGTCTTTTTACTTACTCCTTTCCATTCCTTTAATACGATCCCCCATCCGTTTGCAACGAGGATAATGAAGGCCATGTGCAGGATCCACGAACTGGCGCCATTGCCTAATTTGCTCTCCCCCATGCCATAGAAAAAGAATTGCATAAACCAGGTCGTTCCCGCCAAGGCAGAGAAGAGATAATTATTGATAAGGGGAGTAGCGCTATTGCCATAATCCCCAAAGGTCTTGTTGCGGGCATTCAAGGCCATGCACCAGATAAAATTCGTCGTCAGTCCACCCCATAACAGAACAACATAAGCTACATTGTTTTGATACAGTGGATTGAGCCCCAGTGCCACCGCCGTTTCAGCCATAGGCTTACCGGCTTCAATTCCGAAATTGAAACAAGAACTCAATATCCCTGACGCGATGGCCACCATTAATCCTTTCGTGAGATTGAACTCTTTCAC
Source organism: Cyclobacteriaceae bacterium (assembly GCA_035317975.1). Classification (GTDB taxonomy): domain Bacteria; phylum Bacteroidota; class Bacteroidia; order Cytophagales; family Cyclobacteriaceae; genus ELB16-189. Next base: position 5,303 of record DATHFS010000501.1, read on the forward strand.
GCTCTCCTTCTTCGCCGCCTCCGACAATTCCTTTTCTTTTAGAATGCCGGCCCGCCCGCAAATATAGATACCCACCAGGCAGAGGACCACTCCGGCCAGGACAATCTTGCCCCACGGGGTAAACAGCAATTCAGAAAAGCTCGTTTTTCCCGGTTTTGGAAAAATGTTGTAATAGATCGAAGGTACAAGGGCCCCAAAGGCAGAACAAAAACCTAGCACCACCGAATTGCCCAGGGACATTCCAAGATAACGGACTCCTAAACCATAGGTAAGTCCGCCGATACCCCACAACACACCGAAGGTAAACACATAACGCAACGTCGGGAATGGCGTATTGGAAATAATGTCAGAAAATCCCGGCAGCGTGAGCCAGGCTGCCAGGGGTGGAACAATTAACCAGGAAAACAATCCGCCAATGATCCAATAACTTTCCCAGGCCCAGCCTTTTACCTTCTTGAAAGGTGTGTAAAAACTACCGGAAGCAAAGCCTCCGATGAAGTGAAAGATAACACCAAGAACAATTTGCATTCTAATGATGCGCGACCGTAAACTGATAGCTTCCCGGTTCGGCGTTGATACCGACGTACCCTCCCTCCGATCCGGTAACCTCTAAATTCTTGTTGGCTGTCAACGGGTTGCCACCCTCCAGTATATCCCCTGCCGCTGTCGCGGGGACAAAGATGTCAGCGGTAGTATTATCCGGAACGACTATTTCCATAGTCAGTTTCCCGTTTTCCAATTTCCAATGAGAGCTCACCTTTCCATAATACGTCTGAAGGTCCGCATTCGCAAAAGTCAGGTTGCCGCCCGTATGAGGTTTGATCCGGATATGCTTGTACCCTGGACCATCTTCATACGTGTCAATCCCGGATACAACGCGGTACATCCAATCGCCGATGGCGCCGTAGGCATAATGGTTGAATGAATTCATACCGGGCGTCTGGAACGTACTGTCCGGTTTAATGCCATCCCACCGTTCCCAGATCGTTGTGGCTCCCATCTTTACCGGATAAAGCCAGGAAGGATAGGTCTCCTGCAGCAGCAGGGCATACGCCACATCATCATACCCAAACCGCGTCAGGACATGACACAAGTACGGTGTTCCGAGAAATCCGGTGGTCAGGTGATTCCCGTAGGATTTTATGTTTTGCACCAGCTTTTCCGCTGCTTGCGCCTGCAAGGGTTGTGGCAGCATATCAAAATTCAACGCGAGTACGTAAGCAGTTTGTGTCCCCGACACCAGCCGACCGCCGGGGGTTACATATTCTTTTACAAACGCTTCCTTGATCTTCTTTAGTAATTCCGAGTACGCAGAAGCGTCTCCGGTTTTTCCCAGGACGCTGGCGGCCTTGATCAGCAGTTCGGTGGAATGAGCAAAGAAACATTGAGCGATCAGGTATTTATCGGTTACAGCAGATCGTCCGTCGTTGTCATCAAACGGACGATAAAAGAGCCAGTCACCAAAATGAAAGCCTTTGTTCCAAAGGGTATTCGTGCTGTTGCGTTCCATGAAATCGACCCACCCTTTCATGCTGGCATATTGATCCTCCAGAATTCGCTTGTCACCGTACGCCAGATACATGTTCCACGGAATGATGGTAGCCGCATCGGCCCAACCTGCCGAGCCCGCTGCCCGCTCACCCAGCACGTTGGGTATCACAAAGGGCACGCTTCCATCGATCTGATCGGCTGCTACATCTTTAAGCCATTTGGAAAAAAAATTATTCACACCAAAATTGTACGTGGCCGTCCTTGAAAACGCCTGGGCATCGCCTGTCCACCCCAGGCGTTCATCGCGTTGAGGGCAATCGGTTGGAACATCCAGGAAATTTCCGCGCTGACCCCATTGGATGTTGTGTTGCAGTTGATTGATGAGCGCATTGGAGCAAACGAAGCTGCCGGTGGGCTTCATGTCGGAATACAGCGTCACGGCAGTAAAGTTTTCCGGTTTTATTTCTCCGGGGTATCCTTCAATCCGGATGTACCGGAATCCCTGGAAGGTGAAGTGAGGTTCAAATGACTCCTCCCCTCCTTTTAGAACGTAAACATTTTGCTGTTTGGCGGGACGCAGGTTTTCGGTATAGAAATTTCCGGCTTTGTCCAGCACTTCAGCGTGGTACAAGGTGATCTTGTCGCCTGCCTTTCCGTTCACTTTCACCTGAACCCATCCTACCAGGTTCTGGCCGAAGTCAATCACGTGTTCCCCTTTCGGAGTTGTGATCGTTTTCACCGCCTTAAAGGTCTCGTGCTTTCTGATGGGTTCGTTATAGGTCGCTATGA
>DATHFS010000502.1:0-2600 GCA_035317975.1 Cyclobacteriaceae bacterium
GGCGGTTAGACCGTCTGCCGTTTGCCGGAATACGGGCAAATGGTCATTGAGCAGATTCAGCCAGGCACTTTCAAGATGCTGAAGCTGGATTGTTTTGTCGGATTCACTCCAGCATAGTCGGGCGTAGTATTGCACATAATAGGAATGGCGGCTCGTCCGGTCAACGATGATTCCCGCCAATTCTTCGGGGATGACTTTTCCGGAAGACTTGAATTGGTCGATGAGAAATAGAACCCATTCCGGGCGTTCTATCTTGTTCAGAAAAAGCGTCTCTCCAAATTTGTAAAAAGGTTGGCTTGAATCCGAGAATATCGTGGTCATCAGGTGCCGCTTGCTTCCGTATAAGCAATAGCCTACATCGTGATGCCGTTGCCAGCAAGAGCGCAATTTCTCGAGCAGGCTTTTTCCGGTGGGCCATTCGTAGACTTTTTGAAATTCGTCCATACAAACAATCATTCTTATTCCTCTCTCGTTGGCTATTTTCTGAGGCAGGTCGAGGACGGCGTCTAAATCGATCGGATTTCCGCTGAGGTGTAACGCTATCCTTACTTCATCCTGATCGCCGATTGAAAAGGACAAGTAGGGGATGACGGAGGAAATGAATTTTTTTGCGGTGTTGATAAAATCCTGAAGCTTGGTATTAGAGGCTTTCAACACGGCCTTCAGATAGGTCTCGATGAATTGTTCTTCTGATGTAATGCCAAAACAATCCATTTTCACTACCATCTGTTTTCCCTTGTAACGGGCTACGGCCACGTCGATCAGGGAACTCTTTCCCCACCGGCGGGGAGAGATCAGGATGAGGTTCTGGGCATCTTTGAATGCCTGGTGGATGCGCTTGAGTTCGGCCTGCCGGTTACAAAAAGCCGCATCCTGAGTCAATTCGCCATACTTGAAGGGATTTTTCATATTTTTACCTAAGAATAGATATTATAAAGATAGGTAAAAATTATTATCTATTTATGTATATTACACATATGGGAGATAACGGAAAAGGAAAGTCATGGGCCGGCTCATACGGCAATCTTATTGTACGAGGCGCTAATCCCTTTGATGAGCGAAGAACTGAATCCCCGGTGCTCCATCTCATTCAATCCGGCAATCGTGCAGCCTTTCGGTGTAGTCACTTTATCAATCTCTTCTTCCGGATGACGGTTTCCCTTGAGCAACAATTCTGCTGCCCCCTTTACCGTTTGGGCAGCAATCAGGTTCGCCGTTTTCGCATCGAAACCAATTTCAATTCCTCCCTGCGTAGAGGCGCGAATAAACCGCAGTGCAAAGGCAATCCCACAGGCCCCCAATACGGTGGCCGCATCCATCAGTTTTTCATCAATGGGCACAGCAATCCCAAGGACATCAAATAAATCCGTGACATACTTCACCTGCGAATCGGTCGCTCCCTGGTGACACAGGCAGGTAACCGATTCCTGGATGGCAATGGCCGTATTCGGCATCGCCCTGAAAATAGGAACACCGTGATCGACAATAGCAGTCAACTCTTTCAAAAATACCCCCGTGACAACACTAATGATGGTATGTTTTGAACGATCGAAATTCGATTTCAACCCCTCCAGTACGTCTTTCACATTGTATGGCTTCAGCGCCACAATGATTACTTCACTTTTCTGAATGGCCTTCGCATTATCGCTTGTCACATGGACCCCCTGGGATTTCAGATTTTCAAGAAGTTCAACATTCCGCCGGGTAATCGTGATCTGTTGCGGGGTTACAAACTGACTCTTTATAAGTCCTTCTGCAATAGCCATTCCCAAATTGCCTCCCCCGATAATGGCAATGGTCTTTTCTTCTTTTTTCATTAGATTAAACCGTTAAATTCACCTGGAACCATTAAATCTATCCATTTTATAGATTAACGTAATTTTAACCTGCAAATGAACAACTAATTATGGATTTTCTCTACAAACCCTGGCCCTGGTATGTCGCCGGGCCGCTGATTGGACTTACGGTCCCGCTACTTCTTTTGCTAGGCAATAAAAAACTGGGCATTTCCTCCACCCTTCGTCAAATCTGTGCGGCCTGTATTCCGGCACACCTTCCCTTGCTCACATACGACTGGAGACGGGACAGCTGGAATCTCGTTTTTGCTTTGGGATTGGTTATCGGCGGGGTGTTGGGAGGGATCGTATTTGCCAATCCCAATGCGGTAGCCATTTCTACCAGCACTGTTGATTATCTCAAATCACAAGGTCTGAGTGATCCCCATGGCTTGATGCCGGCCGAACTCTTCAACTGGTCATCCCTTGCCACGATGAAGGGATTCATCATCATGATCGCAGGAGGATTTCTGGTTGGCTTTGGTACCCGGTATGCTAGGGGCTGCACTTCCGGGCACGGCATCCTCGGCTTATCCGCCTTGCAATGGCCCTCGTTGGTTGCCACCGCATCCTTTTTCCTGGGCGGTATCCTGTTTAGTCACTTCATTCTTCCTTACATTTTTGCTCTATGAAAAACTTGAAATACCTGTTCGTTGGAATTTTCTTCGGACTTGCTCTCACCAAAGGAGAAGCGATTTCCTGGTATCGCATTCAGGAAATGTTCCGGTTCGAGGCATTTCATATGTATGGCATTTTTATGACCGC
>DATHFS010000503.1:0-7807 GCA_035317975.1 Cyclobacteriaceae bacterium
AGGTCATGGACAGGAATGGAAAATGACATTTCGCCAAATGACTGAACCCATCCTGAATGAATTGATCTTTCCAGCCGATCTGCTCGTCGCGCTCCGGAGCCATATGGCCGATCCCCGGGCCTCTACCTTCTCCGATCCTGAATTGGTGCGGGTTCTCCGCCTATATGACCCTCATGCAAACAAGCAGACTTTTCTTGGCGATATCCCCGAAGGAAGCATTTTTGGAATACGGGGCCGGTGGTTTAAGAAGGGAGAAACCAAGCGCACCCGCGTCCTCTGCCAGGAGATCAATTCCAAACGAAAATATTTTGTTCCATTGGATGCGGCTGTGGAAAACGTTCAGTTGAGTCTTCTTTGAGTTAGGATCTTTCCGTCTTTTGTTCAATCGCACCCCGCACCGTTCCATATTTTTTCAACAATCCCTCCGCCTCTTCCCTTCCCACCTTCAGTTCGTCCATGATGAACCGGGTCCCGCGATCGATCAGTTTGCTGTTGGACAGTGCCATGTCGACCATTTTGTTTCCCTTGACATGCCCGAGCCGGATCATGACCGCGGTGGAAATCATGTTGAGTACGAGCTTTTGGGCTGTCCCCGACTTCATCCGGGTGCTCCCGGTAACGAACTCCGGCCCTACGACCACTTCGATAGGGTGATCCACACGCTTCGCCAACTCACTTCCTTCGTTGCACGTAATGCAACCGGTAAGGACACCGTGTTTTCTGGCATCATTCACACCACCGAGGACATAAGGAGTACGCCCCGAAGCAGCAATGCCAATCAGGACATCCTGTCTATTAATCCCGTGTTCGAGCAGATCCTTCCACGCTTGGTTAAAATCATCTTCGGCATGTTCCACCGAATGACGAATGGCGATATCGCCCCCGGCAATCAATCCAACTACTTTTCCTTCGGGCAAACCGTAGGTGGGGGGTATTTCAGAGGCATCGACTATACCCAGCCGCCCACTCGTACCGGCTCCAATATAAAAAAGGCGTCCTCCGCTCTTCATCCCCTCCTCAATCCGTTGCACCAACACTTCTATTTTCGGAATTATTTTTTCAATGGCGTCCGGCACGGTCTTGTCTTCCCGGTTGATCCCGGTCAACAATTCGTGAATACTCATCTTTTCCAGATGATGGTAAGAGGATGAAGATTCCGTGACGCTCATGCGGTGGCTATATTTAGTTCAAATCCTTTTTATGATACAAGGCCAGCCCGGCGATTGGTCCTTCGAGAATATTCTTAACGATAATCCCCTTGTCATTGGCTACCTGCCGCAGTACGTCGCTGAAGTAGAATGCAATAGACCCGGTAAAATGGACTTTCAGCGTTGCATAATTCTCGTATTTCATCACGTTGTTTTCATAAAAGTCGGCAAAGCAACGGTACACCAGTTGGTAACAATAGGGCTCTTTCAAATGCTGAAAAATAAATTTTGAAAAGCTGGCCAGGAAGGCGCTTGGCTTTTCGCCTTGATAGACCTTCTCCAGGACTTCTTCCACACTGAAGGGAAACCGATTGTGAAATTGAGCCGCCAGTGTCTTCGGCATTTCTTCGCGAAAGTAATCAAAGATCAACCGTTTCCCCATGTCGGTGCCCGACGCCTCGTCGGCCAAAATCCATCCCAGGTTGGCGACGTTGCCAATGATGTTCTTCCCATCGTAAAGGCAGGAGTTGGAGCCGGTCCCCAGGATACAGGCAATACCGGGTTCATTCCCGCACAAGGCCCGGGCGGCGGCCAGCAAGTCCCAGCCGACTTCAATTTTTGCATCGGCAAAATAAGAGGCAAAGGCAGACTGGATCGTTTCCCTGTTTTTATCCGATGACAGACCGGCACCGTAGTAAAATATTTTTGTTACCGGCTCACGTATTACGGGGAGAACAACGGCTTCAATATTTTTTCTCAAATCCGAAACAGGTTGATAGTAAGGATTGAATCCGGCGCAATATGCCTGCCCAATGGTACCGTCCTGGTTCAGCATTCTCCAATCCATCTTGGAGCCTCCGCTATCCGCGATTAAGATCATTTGGTATGCGATTGATGGGAGTACGATTTACGACTTTTCTTTGAATCAGCGAATCAGGGGATCAACTTTCCAATGACTTTAAATTTTTCAAACACTTTTTCATTGTGAGGAGCGTCGGGTAGTTCATTGGTCAGGTCCTGGCCCGCCCAGTGCTCATAGTGCTTGCCGTTGTACCACAAGCGGGAGTTCGTTACTTCGTAAATCAAACCCATAAAAGCAATCCATATTTCCTTTTTATCCTGACCGTTGCGCAAGGCAAGTTGTGAACGGGTGTACTCGGGCACTTCAGAGAGAATTTGCATAGCGGTCTCGATCCTCTAACTTTCGGGCAAATATATTCCAAAGCCATGAAATGGTTATCCACCAAAAGCACGTTTCAGCCATTTATCTTCATGGCCCTGCTTGTCTTTCACTTCTCCTGCCGGGAAAAGCAGGCGGTAGACAACACGTCCGATGAAGCAGTACGGAAACGCGCGGATACGTTAGCACATCGGTACGGGATCATCGATGGACACGTTGATCTGCCGACCGTGCTATACGAAAAGAATTTTCACCCTGGCAAAGACAACGATACATTACTCCATACGAAAAAAGGTGAATTCGATTATGAGCGAGCCATCCGGGGAGGTCTTTACGCTCCTTTTATGTCGATTTACATTCCGGCAGCCTATCAGAAAAAGAAGGACAACGGGAAAGCTTTTGCTGATACATTGATCAACATGGTGCGCGGAATAGCCAGCAGCCTGCCAGACAAATTTGCACTGGCCAATTCACCCGATCAGATAAAGACCAATTTTGCAGCCGGAAAAATTTCGCTTCCCATGGGCATGGAGAACGGGGCGCCGATTGGAAAAGAGTTGAAGAATATTCAATACTTCTACGACCGCGGGATTCGATACATCACCCTTACCCACAGCAAAGACAATCTCATTTGTGATTCTTCCGGAGACACCACCCATACCTGGAACGGGCTGAGCCCATTTGGCCGTGAGGTTATAAAGGAAATGAACCGGGTCGGCATCATGGTTGATATTTCCCATGTGGACGATAGTACATTTTATCAGGTAATGAAAGTAAGCAAGGTCCCCTGTATCGCTTCCCATTCTTCCTGCCGGTATTTTGCTCCCTCTGTCCGGCGCGATATGACGGACGACATGATTCAGGCATTGGGGAAGAATGGCGGTGTCGTTCTTATTAATTTTTATAAAGCATTCCTCGATTCAACCGTTGCGAATTGGAATCAGGAAAACAGGAAAAAGGCTCGCCTACTCATCGCGGAGAAAAAAATGCCTTACTCCGATTCCCTGGCCCGATCGCTTGTGAGTCAATTGGAAAAAGAAAATCACTCACCCCCCGTCGATATTGCCGTTGTGGCAGACCACATCGACCACGTGGTAAATCTCATTGGGATTGATCACGTTGGTCTTGGATCTGACTTTGACGGCGTCGACGGATCCTTGCCCGCCGGGCTCAGTGATGTCTCCATGTATCCGAACCTTATTTATGTTTTGCTCAAACGCGGATACACTGAAAAAGACATCGAAAAAATATGCGGAGATAATTTTCGCAGGGTCTGGCAGCAGGTGCTGGATGGGGCAGAAGGGAAGAAACAAGGAGTAGGAAGTAAGAATGCTCAACCCTAATTTCTTGAGGTTTCATCCTGAATTCTAAATTCTGTTAGGAGGCCTCCGCTCATGTTGCTTAGGGAGACCTAAATTCATCCTTCACCATTCTATTCTTGCTCCTTACTTCTTACTTCTTACTTCTTTGTATCTTGCGAGAATCTAATGTGTTCAGGAAGATGAGGCCGGGTCTTATCCTTTTATTGCTGGTGATGATCGCAATGGATGCGGTCAGTCAAAAAAATAATCACGCTGCATTCAAGTTGCCGGCCAACGCGCGGTACATGCCCGGAAGGGTTTTAGTAAAGGCAAAGAGCGACTTCCGGCAGGAAATCTTACAAAGTCCGGCGGGACGGGCAAAAAACAGCGCGATCAAATCCATCGCTCCGCTGGTAAAACCGGCGCTGGCCAGAAAAGGAGCGGCCTGGCGAGGGCCCGTTGCCGCCCAACCTTCCGTTGACATTTCGCGGTATTTTGCTATCCAGTTTGACCCCACCGTGGGCATAGAGGATTTCATTAATCAGCTTTACGGGACCGGGTACTTTGAGATCATCGAGCCGGAGTATGCCTATCAGATGGATTTTAATCCCAATGATCCTTCTGTGACCAGTCAATACTACCTGAAAACGATCAAGGCCATCGAGGCCTGGGACATTACCCAGGGTAGCCAAGATATTACCATTGCCATCGTCGACTCCGGCGGTGACATGGACCACCCGGATCTGGTGGATAACCTTTATGTTAATACCAAAGAGATTCCCAACAACGGAATCGATGACGATAACGATGGGTTTGTTGACAATGATCATGGCTGGGACTTTGTCGGATCGGATACATTAAACATTAACAATCCGGATTTCAAAGGAGATAATGATCCTTCTATTCATTCGGGGGGCGACATTAGTCATGGCACCATGGTGGCAGGGTGTGCCAGTGCCCGTGCCAATAACGGGGTGGGCATTGCCGGTGTGGGTTTCAAAACAAAATTGATGTTTACCAAGCATTCGGCCGACAACCAAAAGACAACGAACGGCAGTATTTATCTGGGATATAGCGGCGTCTTGTATGCGGCGAATCAAGGAATAAAGATCATCAACTGCTCCTGGGGCGGGCCTTCCCAAAGCCAAATTGTTCAGGATATCATTAATCATGTAACCCTTGACCTGGGGTGTTTGGTGGTCGCGGCAGCAGGGAATACCGGCAATAGTGTCCCGAGCTACCCGGCCGCTTATGATAATGTCTTGTCGGTGGCCGCTACCGATTCAAAAGACGTTGTGGCGTCGTTTAGTACGTTTGGGAATACGGTGGATATTTCAGCGCCGGGGGTAAACATTTTTACGACCAGTTTTAATAATGTCTACTCTACCGTAAGCGGCACTTCCTTTTCGTCACCCATTGCTGCCGGGGCGGCGGCATTGGTGTGGGCGGCGAACCCGTCATTCACCCCTGTTCAGGTGTCGGAGCAACTGCGGGTGAGTGCGGACAATCAGGCCCTGTACGCCGCGAATCCCAATCTTCTCCATCAGCTTGGCAACGGCCGGCTGGATATTCAACGCGCCCTTACATTGGATTTGCCATCGGTGCGGGCGTCTCATCCCAGGCTTGTCAATGAAAATGGACTCGCCGTGGTACCGGGGCAAAATGGCTTTCTTACTTTCTCGTTTACCAATTACCTGAAACCGACTTCCAGCGGAGTTCAGGTTTCCATCTCTACCACATCGCCTTATGTTACCATCACAAAAAGCACGGTGAATCCCGGTATTATTGCCAGCAATGCCACCATTTCCAATACGCTGACGCCATTTGAATTGAGCATCAAAGCGAATGCACCTGAGAATACGACCGTTAATTTACTCATCCATTACAGCGATGGAATTTATTCGGATGATCAACTCATTTTCCTCCTGGTCAATCCTTCCTTTATTGATGTGAATTCAAACCTCATCAATACTACTGTTAGCGCCATTGGCCGGATCGGCTATCAGGACTCGGATAACAGCAAACAGGGCGTCGGTTTTATTTTTAACGAGCAGTCCGTACTGTTTGAGATGGGCCTGATCATGGGCTCGTCATCGACTTCTTTGTATAACAATGTGCGGGGCATCAATACGACGTTTGATCAGGATTTCGTTGAGACGGTAAAAATCAAACAGATTTTCCCCGGGGATCGCTCTTACTCTGAAATATTCGGAGAATTTTCAAACTCCCTTGTGGTGGCACAACAGGCTGTTGTCGTCCGCTATAGAAGCCTGGTGTGGAAAGATTCTCTCTACGATAAATTTGTTATCCTTGAATACAAGATCAGAAACCCAACAACCCAGCCCATCAACAATTTTCATTTTGGGATATTTGCCGATTGGGATATTACCGCCAGCAACGACGCGGCGAACTGGTACGATGCCGAAAAACTGGGTTATGTATATCCGGCACAGACCGCAGCGAAACCCTATGCCGGAATTCAATTGTTGACCGGCCCTGCACAGTATTATGCCATTGAAAATGACCAGGCCATTTCGGGCAATCCTTTCGGTTTATACGATGGCTTTACCGATGTTGAAAAATTTACGTCCCTCTCCACACAACGGTTGACTGCCGGGTTATCGACTAGTGGCGGAACGGATGTGAGCCATGTTGTCTCGTCCGGGCCATACACCCTGGGAGCCGGTCAGGAATTGACCCTGGCTTTTGCCCTTCATGCGGCAGTCAATTTTGACGAGTTGAAAGCCTCTTCAGCCTATGCCGACTCCATTTATAACTTTACCTTAAAGGCCCCTCAGCCAACGGTCGATAGCGTGAAAATATGTTATCAGTCCCCCGCTACTATCCTTGCTTCGGGGGCAACGAAATTGAAGTGGTACAAAGCATTCACGGGAGGAAATTCTTTTTTTACCGGAAGTCAGTTCACGACGCCGGCGCTTACTTCCGACACCACTTTTTATGTATCAAATGCAGACAGTTCCTATGAAAGTGTGCGGACCCCCGCCGCTGTTATTTTGAAGGCCAATCCGGGGATAACAACCTCAGGCTCGACCACACTTTGTGACGGGCAATCCGTCACCCTCTCGGCAACTCTCTCGGACTCCTACCTATGGAGCACGGGAGAGACTACAAAAACGATTCAGGTGAGTACGGTCGGGGATTATAGCGTTACAGTTAAATTCAATGCGTTGTCGTGTGAATCCAGTTCTTCTCCTGTCACCATTACGGTCAATCCCAGTCCGGTGGCCAAATTCGCGACCCCTGCCGAAATGAAAGTCTTCTCACCCCAATCATTCGTAGATCAGAGTACAGGCGCCATGGCCTGGTATTGGCAATTTGGTGACGGCGGGAGCAGCTCGGACCAAAATCCAACACACACATACAAAAAAATAAGCGCCGATACAGTGAGCTTAACCGTCACCGCCAGTAATGGATGCCAGAGTACCATCTCCAACCCTATCTCGATCATCACCGGATTGGAGGGCGACCGTGAGCCAATCGCAATTTACCCCAACCCGTTCCACAGTGAACCATTAATGATTGAATTGAGCGAAAAAGGCGGAGCCTCCGTGAAACTCGAGCTGATCAACATGCTGGGACAATCCCTTTTCGAGGAGGAATTTCAAATCGGAAGTGATCGGATCTCCAGAGAGATTCCCGTAAGAAACCTCGTTGATGGAATGTATGTGGTTAAAATAAAAGTCGGCGAAAGAGTCTTGATTAGAAAAGTAGTGAAATCACAATAGGCAGATTATTCCCAGCCATTGCGCCTCCTTTGCGCCTCTGCCCCGATGTGTCGGTGGTCCGCGCCTCGCGCGGTTAAAATTTTCATTTGAATCAGAGGTCATCAGTGTCTATTTTTGTCCCCGATTCCACTAATCCTTCCTCACACATGCCCAGAGACAGAAGTATACGCTCGGTTCTGATTATCGGCAGCGGCCCGATCATTATTGGCCAGGCTTGCGAATTTGACTATGCCGGCTCTCAGGCTGCGCGCTCCCTGCGCGAGGAAGGCATTGAGGTGATCCTGATCAATTCCAATCCGGCCACCATCATGACCGACAAGATGACGGCTGACCATGTGTACCTGAAGCCGCTGGAAAAGAAATACATCCGCGAAATCCTGGAAAAACACCACATCGATGCTGTGTTGCCCACCATGGGCGGTCAAACGGCCT
>DATHFS010000504.1:0-8163 GCA_035317975.1 Cyclobacteriaceae bacterium
ATTTTCTCTTCACCTACTTTACTCTTAAGGAGAATGCTTCTCTGGCCAATGTGAAGAAGAAGTTCAACGACCTGGTCGTAAAATTTGTGGGTCCGGAAGTCGAAAAATTTATGGGCACGACGCTCAAGCAAATGCACGAAAGTGGAGGCACTTACGGCTATTATGTAACACGTCTGACCGACATTCGGCTTCACTCCACCTCGCAAGGAGATCTTGAGCCGGGTGGAAATATCGTGTACGTTTACAGTTTTGGTGTGATCGCCATTTTTATCATTCTCATCGCCTGCATCAATTTCATGAACATCAGCACGGCGCGATCTGCCGGAAGGGCAAAGGAAGTAGGCCTTCGGAAAACATTAGGCTCGCAGAGAAGCCAGATGATCGGGCAGTTTTTAGCGGAATCGATGATCTACAGTTTCTTTGCCGTGGCCCTTTCGTTGATGGCGACCTATCTCCTGATCCCTGCGTTCAATCTGCTGGCGGGAAAGGAATTGAACTTTACCGTACTGATGGATTTTAGATTTCTCCTCGAAATTATCGTTGTCATGATTTTTGTGGGGATCGTGGCAGGAAGTTATCCTGCCTTTTATCTCACTTCGTTCAGCGCCGTAGAGGTTCTCAAAGGAAAACTCCGCGCCGGTGTGAAAAGCAAAGGCGTGCGCAGCGCGCTCGTGGTTTTTCAATTCTCCATTTCGATATTCCTCATGATTGCAACGGTTGTCGTATTCAATCAACTGGAATACATGCAGCAACGGGATCTTGGTTTTGACAAGCACAATGTCATTTACCTGAACAACATCGACCGGCTTGGAACGAGTAAAGAAGCATTCCGGAATGCCATCAGTGAGCGGAGTGATGTTCAGTCGGTGAGCTTCTCAAATAACTCCTTCCCCGGAGTCAACAATACGACCGTTTTTAAGGCGGCCGGATCGGAACAAGATCATATCATGGGGCTGTTTTATGCCGATTATGAACATCTGAATGTCATGAAGTTCAAGATGGAGCAGGGAAGGTATTTCTCGAAGGACTTTCCTTCCGATTCCATGGGCATCATTTTGAACGAAGCTGCTGTCAGGGAATTCGGCTGGGCTGAACCCCTGAAGGAGGATGTCTTGTACAAAGGGGGCGATAACGACAAAGAAAAGCGCTATCGGGTAATCGGCGTCGTGAGGGATTTTAATTTTGAAACGTTGAAAGAAAAAGTCAGGCCCATTTCAATTTTGCTCATCAAAACCAGCCGATTGCTGGCGGTGAGGTACCAGGGCAATTCCAGGGAAGCGCTGAACGGAATCGAGACATTGTGGAAACAATTTGCCGCCGGTGCTCCCTTTCAGTATAAATTCCTGGATGAGAACTATGATGAACTCTTCAGGTCAGAACAACGGATGAGCAAAATATTTACTGTTTTTGCAGGCTTGGCCATCTTTATCGCCTGCCTGGGATTGTTTGCCCTGGCCGCTTTTACGGCAGAGCAAAGGACCAAGGAAATTGGGATACGCAAAGCGATGGGCGCCACGGTGGGAAGTCTTACCTTAATGATTTCCAAGGAGTTCACCTGGCTGGTGATCATTGCTTTTGGCGTGGTCATCGTACCCACCTGGTTTGCAGTGAATTGGTGGCTGGAGAGCTTTGCCTATCGCATCGAAGTTCAGCCCTGGGTGTTTGTTATGGGGGGCGTGGTCTCCATTTTGGTGGCCTGGTTGACGGTGAGTTATCAATCGCTAAAAGCGGCTTCTACGAGTCCTGTAACATCCTTGCGGTACGAATAAGTCCAATGTTAAATTTTCGCGGCTAACCTTTTGAAGGCGAGGGGCTTCTGATTTTTCAATATTAAATTTTCAGTAGTGCATTGTTAATGTTTCCGTAACATTCTACTTTGCTTTCTCTAAATTTGAAACGCATGGAAAAGTTAGTTCTAAAAGGAAAAAAGGAAATACGCATGATGCTGACCGATTCACTTCATGAAACGATCAAAACGGTGGGATTGAGCAAAGCAGCAAAGAAGGTGGAGAAAGTGCTTGAAAGGACGTCCCGCAAGCTGGCGGCCCAGGTTGCCAGGCAAATGAAAAAGGAATTGAAGAAAATGCGAAAAGCGAATAACAAGGGAAAGCGGGAAAAAAGATCAAATCATCACCATCAGCCGGTAGCGGCTTGAGAAAAGGCCCCGATGAGTCGGGGCTTTTTTTTTGATGCCCCATTGCCACAAAGACACGAAGACACGAAGTTATTTTTCTAATGATAATCTTAGTGCTTCTGCCTGCGCTGAGGTCAGCCCCGGCAGACCACCGATCTCTCGGGGCAGGCAGGTTTGTGGCCCTTCGGATTGCAAATACAGTGCTAAGGGGCTCCTTTTAAACTTTGCCTTATGTTACAAAATTGTTGCTCTAATGTTAATTAGTTAACATTTTGTTAATATTACGGCCTTATGTTTCAGCAATGATCTGAAAATGCATCTGAAAAAGGGCGTTCACCTGGTAATTGTAGCTTAATGTCCGTCGTTCGGTCGCCCATTCCATTGTCATCTGCATTTGACAAAATTGCCACCCTTTTTCTTCTGGTCTTACTACCGGTGGTTGGACATTCCCAATTCCCGGCGAGACTTAAAGATGGATTGAAAACATATCTTACCCCGGATAGTACAACCTACCTTAAATTGAATTTTGTAACCCAGGTATGGGTGCGTTTCAATGAAAATAATCCGGGGAGCACCGTCAATGGCCAACTGGAAAGCAATACCTACGATGTCGGGCTGCGTAGGACGCGGGTGGTATTGAGTGGGCAGCTGACGGACCGCGTATTCTTTTTTGTTCAGTTTGGTCAAAATAACATCGGTTATCTTTCACCTCGAAAAACGGGCGCCTTCTTCCATGATGTTGCAGGTGAATATGCCCTTGTTAAAAAGAAATTGAGTCTTGGCTTCGGACTAAACGGCTGGAATGGACCAGGGAGGTTTGCCAATTCTTCCGTGCCTTCCATACTCGCGCTGGATCCGCCTCTTTTCCAGGAGACCACGAATGATGTCAACGATCAGTTTGTCCGGAAGATGGGTATATATGCAAAAGGTAAGTTGGGACGATTGGATTACCGGTTGTCTGCAAGCAAGCCATTTGTTACCCAGACTGCTTCTGTTGCCGTCGATCCCCTTTCAACGTATTCGAGTTATTCGATGATGATCCCGAGGCAGGCGTATCAGGGATACTTCATGTATCAATTTTGGGATCAGGAATCCAATACCGGGCCGGGGCCGGTAGGCACGTATTTAGGAAAGAAGAAAATATTCAATATCGGCGCCGGCTTTGTTCATCAGGACCGTGCGATGTGGAGTAAAACGACTGTCACCGACACGATCTATCACGCGATGAACCTTTGGGCGGTGGACATTTTCTATGACACTCCGCTCACTCCAAAAGGCAACGCACTGACTGTGTATGGCGGATACTTTAATTACGATTTTGGAAAAGGGTACATCCGCAACGTGGGCCCGATGAATCCCGCCAACGGAAGTAAAAACGGATCGTTTAACGGGGCCGGAAATGCATTCCCCGCGATCGGCACGGGACATATTCTGTATATTCAATCGGCATACAAATTGAGAAATGACTTTCTGGGTGAGTCGGGAACGTTACAGTTTTATACAGCCGTACAATATGCAAAATATGACAGGCTGAATGATCCGATGGTGTTGATCGACACCGGGATCAATTGGTTGGTTTATGGTCACAACAGCAAGTTTACATTGAATTATCAGAACAGGCCAGTCTACAGCGCTGCCGATATGAAAGTCTCCGCACGGAGAGGGGAGTGGGTGCTGCAGTACCAGGTTGCGTTCTAAATGGTAAACGGTGATCGGTAATCGGTGATCGGTGGAGGATGCAAGGTTGTTAATAGTGTGGCGATGGGCTTAGATGCTAAGGCCGAATCCACGATTACCGGTTTGTATTCTCCGTGACCCATTTACCCATTCCCTTTTGGACATTGAGATGGATTGTCCCTACCTTGCCCTCCTCAAGAGAGGTTCACTTAATTGACTCCGGTTTCTATCCCGGCGTTGACAGTCTGATCAAAAGTCGTATTGAAGTATGCAACTCATCTTAGTAGAAGACGAAGAGAGCGTTTCTAAATTTATCAAAAAGGGATTTGAAGGGGAGGGGTATAACATCGACGTTGCTTACGATAGCATCATTGCAAAGAGCCTGTTTCAGAAAAAATCGTATGACCTGGCTATTTTAGATATTAACCTTCCGGGTATGAACGGCTATCAGCTTTGTCAGTTCTTCAAAGGCCTGAACCCGCATTTACCTGTCATTTTCCTCACCGCATTGGATCGTATAGACGACAAGGTAGTTGGGTTTGAATCGGGAGCGGACGATTACCTGGTGAAGCCATTTGAATTCAAAGAACTATTACTCCGCGTAAAGGCCTTGACGAGGAGGTCAGGGCACCGACTCATGGCGGACAAGAAAATTGTAATCGCTGATCTGGAAATGGATACAAGTGGTAAAGTGGTAACCCGTGCGGGGAATCGGATAACACTTACCGCAAGGGAGTTTTCATTGCTTGAATATCTGATGATCAACAAGGGGAGGGTAGTAAGTCGAATTGACATTGCCGAAAAAGTGTGGGATTTGGATTTTGATACGTCGACGAACGTCATCGATGTTTACATCAATTATCTCCGCAAGAAGATTGATAAAGACTACAGCCAAAAACTCCTTCACACGGTAGTGGGGATGGGGTATACCATGAAGGAAAAATAGTCATGCTGATCCGCCATAAGATCATTTTGTGGTTTATTGGATTAACAGGCCTCTTGCTTTGCCTGTTTTCATTTTATATTTATTTCGCCTTTGCCAATTCCAGAAGGCAGGTCTTTCAGGAAAGGATCAGAAACAAGGCGGTGGCCACCAAAGAGATTTATGACCAACATGATAAAGTGGCGGAAAGGATCATTACCAGTATCCCTGAACAATCCGAATATGTTTTTGATGAGCATTACCAAATTGTATTTGCCATCAATGACCTGCATGATTTCGATTTCAACAGGCAGTTTCTGGAGTTAGTAACAAAAAGTAAAGAACTGTATTTTGACTATACCAAGGCCGGACAGAAAAAGGAAGGCTTTGCTTTTAGTTTTGGACCCTCGTTGCAAGCCAGGATCATAGCCATCACAGCCGTTGACAAGGCCGGTTTTGAACAAGTTAGAAACCTGGGTTTAATATTGATTTTCGGAAATCTTTTCTTCCTTATCCTGATCGGAGTGGCGGGATACCTTTTCGCCAGAAATGTGTTGAGGCCCGTTAATGAACTTGTTCTCCAGGTTGAATCGGTACAAGCAGATAATTTGGGATACCGTTTAACCTATCGCAATCCTTCAGACGAAATTGGCATTGTGACGCTCTCTTTTAATAAAGCCCTGGAAAGGATACAATCGCTCGTAGATTCTCAAAAGGCTTTCATTTCCTATGCATCGCATGAGTTGAGGACCCCACTGGCAGCCATCTCCGGGATATTGGAAACTTCGATGAACTACGATAGTGAATTGAGCTTAGTAAAGAAAAGCATTGAAGCGGCACACAAAGAATCGCAGCGTGCAGCCGGCCTCGTTAATGGATTATTGCAATTGGCGAAAATTGAATCAACGGCGGGAGCAATGGAAATGCAGAATTTGAACATTGTGGACCTGCTGATCGATACGATAAGTTTCTTTAAGCTGAAAAATCCCCTACAAGAGTTTTCCCTGAATATTGCGCAGAAGCTTCCCAAAAACAGCTATATCGAATTGCTTGGGAATGATCACTTGTTGCGAACGGCCTTCTTTAATATTATTGATAACGCATCTAAATATTCTTCATTCGAGAAAATCGAGATCGCGATGACCATCGTTTCTAATGCCGGAATTCTGATCCGGGTTGTCGATTCGGGTATTGGTATTGAAGCGGACGATATGAAACATATTCATGCCCCTTTGTTTCGTGGAAGGAATACCAGTGGAATTGAAGGCTTTGGCCTGGGCCTGGCTCTGACCTACAGGATAATCGCCCTTCACAAGGGGGAAGTTGTGATCAAAAGGAATTCCGGCAGCGGCACCACCGTTGAACTCTTTCTGCCTGCCAGTATCAGCGAGAGCGTTTAGTTCTCTAATCTCATTTTAATCTGGCTCTCATCTCATTATAATCCTAACGGGCTTTCTTGCATGAGTTTAATTCGCATTCATGGCAGGAAAAGCACACTATATTGTGGCGTTTGGTTTAGGGCTGATGATCCCTTTCCTTGCCATTGGACAATCCCATCGGGAGGAGGGTATCGTTGATCTGAATACAGCCCTTGATCTGGCTAAACAAAATTACCCCTCCATCAAATCGAAGGTAGCGGGAAAAGAGGCTGCTACTTACGAATTAAGGTCGATGCAGAATAATTACCTCCCCAATTTCATTGTGCAGGGGCAGGTTACGGATGCTACTTCCAATCAGGTTCGGGGAACGTTTTTCCCCAATGAGGGTACCGCTATTCCAACGTCGGGCGGAATCAAGGTGAACGGATATACGCAGGATGCAGTCTGGACAAGTTTTGCGACAGGATTAGTAAACTGGAAATTATTCAGCTTCGGGAAATACAAGGCTGCAGTTGATGTAGCCCGGGCAGGCCTGACGACAGCGGAGGCCGACTATCAGAATGAACTTTTTCAGCATCAGATTAAAGTAAGCGACGCTTATTTGCTCGCCCTTATGCTGGATGATATGGTTAAAAGTCAACAATCCAATCTCGCACGGGTAAAAGCGTTGAAAGAGGTGACAACGGCCTACACCGCCTCGGGGTTGAGACCCGGAGTGGATAGTTCGCTGGTGAATGCGGAGTATTCAAAAGGGATCTTATCCCTTTTGGAAGCCAGGCGACTGGCAAAGGAACAGCATGTTCAGCTAAAAGAGTTGGTGGGAATAACAGGGGGAAACGACTTCCTACTCGACACAACGGTGTTTCTGAAACAAACCCCTCAACAAATTGAGACCCATCGTGATTTTGCCAATAACCCCAGGTTATTATTTTACAAAAGCATTGCTGATTTAAACCAGACAAGGGTCAAAGCGATAAGACGGAGGGAATTGCCATCGATCTCCTTGCTGGCAGCGGGGTGGGCAAGAGGATCAGGAATTTCCGACAAGCTGAAAGACAACGGTGATTTTATTTACAATAGTTCGTTTGGCGCCGGCGTCCCCTTCCGGGCTTATAATTATATGATCGGGTTCAGCACGATCTGGAACGTCACCTCTCTTTTCAAAACGGGCAACGAAGCAAGAGGGCAACGTTCTGTCGCGAAAATGGCGGAGGAAAGATATAACGAGGAGAACTTGAAAGTGGCTGGCGAACTGGAGCGGGCCAGGTTCCGCTATCAAGCCGCACTGGACGTGGCACGGCAAGCGCCCATACAATTGCAAGCGGCACAGGATGCATTTGATCAGGCGAAAGCCCGCTACGATGCCGGCTTGAGTACCATTCTCGAACTGACTCAGACATTTGCTGTACTCAACCGGGCGGAAGTAGATGCCTCTGTGGCCAAAGGAAATGTCTGGCGCTCCATACTTCAATTTGCCGCCGCTCGTGGTGACTTCAGCGTGTTCACCGATAACCTGAAATAAAGATGATCTCTTCTGCTCTTCGGAATCCCATTACCATTATCGTATTTATCGCAGGAGTAATCCTATTCTCTTTTTTGGCTCTTGTTTCAATTCCTGTCGATATTTTCCCCAGGCTCAATCTGCCTACCATTTACATCGCTCAACCCTATGGCGGAATGGATCCCAAACAGATGGAAGGGTTTATTTCGACACGCTATCAAAACCAATTACTCTATGTGTCGGGCATAAAAGATATTGAAGTGAAGAATGTACAGGGCCTTTGCCTGGTGAAATGTACATTTTATGAAGAAGTAAACATGGCCCAGGTCTCCGGCGAGGTAGCGAACCAGGTGAACCGGGTGATGAGTTATATGCCTCCCGGAACGGTGCCGCCCACGGTAGTCCGGTTTGATGCAGCCAGTTTGCCGGTAGGCGAATTGGTATTCAGCAGTAAAAGGGCGACCCTGAATGAAATGCAGGACCTGGCCTCTACCCGTATCCGACCCTTGTTTTCGCAAATACCGGGCGCTTCTGCACCCCCTCCATTCGG
>DATHFS010000505.1:0-4870 GCA_035317975.1 Cyclobacteriaceae bacterium
TCCGGTAAACCCGCCATGAGCGTAGAAAAAATAAAATCAGCATAAACCTAAATGGTTGAAAAGAAAGAATTAATAAAACAACCACTCAACCCCAAAGGGGGGAAATTTAGAATTTTCATAAAGGTGTTCCGTGGAGCGACCACCAACTTCATTGACGATAACGGTCTCAAGCTAAGCGCATCACTATCTTACTATACTATTTTCGCCATTGCACCGATGATTCTGATGGTCATCGCGCTGGCGGGAATATTTCTGGGTACCGAGGCTGTCCAAGGCAAGATCTATGGCCAGATCAATGGGTTGGTTGGAAATTCCACTGCCCTGGAGATTCAAAACATCATTAAAAATATACAGGAAACGCATCATACGGTGGCCGGCTCGATCATTGGCGTAGGCATCCTGGTATTGGCTGCCACGGGCGTATTTACGGAGATACAGGACTCCATCAATTATATCTGGTCGGTAAAAGCCAAACCCAGGAAAGGGTGGGTAAAAATGATCTTCAACAGGCTCCTGTCATTTTCACTTATTATCAGTTTTGGGTTTATCCTGCTGGTCTCGCTGCTGGTAAATGCAGTCATCGATTTGCTCAGCGACAGATTGAAACTCTATTTTGCAGAGATCACGGTCTTACTCTTTTATATTGTGAATATGGTCCTCCTCTTTTTCATTATCGCCAGTCTGTTTGCTATTATTTTTAAAGTGCTGCCGGACGCACGAATGAAATGGAAGGATACTTTCATTGGAGCCTTCTTCACAGCTCTCCTTTTTATCGGGGGAAAATTCCTGATCGGCTTTTATCTGGGCAATTCCAGTGTCGGCACTACGTACGGGCCCGCAGCCTCGATCATCATTCTGTTACTTTGGGTGTACTACTCTTCCATCATTTTATTCTTTGGAGCAGAGTTCACACAAGTCTACGCAAGACATTACGGAGGAGGCATCATCCCCAACGAAACAGCCGTCTTTATCATAAAGAAAGAAGCAAAGGAGATTGAATTAAAGGAACTTCGTTAGGTGCATGCCACGAAGGCACTAAGTCACGAAGAATTTTAAGGCGGAGCAAAAAAAACTTTCAAACCAAGGTCACCCAATTGTTAGATACAGGCCATGGGCATTGGGCTTAGCGCTTGGTGAGTGATTTCTGTGATGAAAAAGTTGTCTGGAATTCCTGAGTGTCGACTACTGTCTAATTTGAATAGTCCTTGACAAATTCGACACACTATTTGGTTTGCGAACCTACCACAAAACAATCTTCGTTGTCTTCGTGGCTTAGTGGCCAATCACCCTTATACCGTCACCAATTTAAACACCGGGGAGTTATAATAGATCTGCTCGGGGACGTGGGTATCCATGTTTTCACAAATCACCAGCCTCTCACCGAGTTTTAGTTCATCGAATTTGTATTGCGTCTTGCCATGGGGCTTCCGGAAGATGTCACCCGGTTTGAGGAAACTGGCCAACTGCTCCACTGAGTTGACAATCTTATTGTCTATGATTTCTGTACGCCGTGTCATTTTAATTTAGTTTAATGAATGATTGTAAATAATTTAATTAATTTTTGCTTTTATTGGCTACCATCACTACGATACCCGCAGCAAGAATGACGCCACCCAGGATAGGCGACCATTGAACCGGGTGATCCTTGTTAGCGTCGATATGAACGGGGCCCACATCGACCACCCTTTCCCGGGTCACATAATTAAATCCCGTCCACACCATCATGACCAATCCGATCACGACGAGTATAATACCTAAGTTTTTCATATCCTTTTATTTTAGTGGCCTATATCCTTGTTTTTCAATCTCTTGATTACCTATACTAAACATCAGGCCAACAAAGGGGCGCTTCCGGAATCTTCTTATCGACTGCTACCCAAACCCATGGGAACGATCGTCCCGCAATCAGTAACGCCCCCGTTGGCACTTTTTCAAAGCCCTTTTTAAGAACCTCGGGAACTAGATCTCAGAGAGCGCCCTTCGTTGTTTCTTTAGCTCAATACATTGGGGAAATTTTTCTACATCGGAGCAATTTCCCCTGCGAAATCAAATCAACTAACCCATGCAACAATCAAGCCCATAAGGCCCTGACTTGCATCACAGGAATCTGCCGCTGCTCACGGTATTTCGCTACCGTTCTGCGGGCGATGTTAAACCCTTTCTCTGCAAGCACAGCGACCAGCTGCTGGTCGGTATAGGGCTTTTGCTTGTTTTCACCCTCCACGACATCTTCGATCGCTTTTTGAATCACGCGGTTGCTGATGGCTTCACCTCGTTCATTTTCAATTCCTTTTGAAAATAAATCTTTAAGGAGGGTAGTTCCGAAGTGTGTATCTGCATACTTATTGCACGTAATCCTCGATGCTGTTGAAATATCCACCCCTACCTCGTCGGCAATGTCTTTCAAAATCATGGGCTTCAGGAGTCGGATGTCGCCATCCTTGAAATAGTCCTTCTGAAACCGCACGATTGCCTTCATCACGTTGAGCATGGTGGTCTCGCGTTGCTTGATGGCGCTTACAAACCATTGAGCGGAACTCAGTTTACTCTTCAGGTATTGAAGGGTTCCTTTATCGCCACACTTTCCGTTGGTTACCATAGCGCTCAGCGAGTTGTTGATAAACAAGGTGGAAGACCGTTGCCGGTACAGCGACACCTCGATTATATCGTTATTCTGGGTGACGACAAAATCAAGAACGATTGCATCGCGCTGAGGTGGCCCTGAGGATTCGGCCAACGGTTTCAGTTGGCATGTGCTTATCAGTTTTAATATTCCCCGCAACTCACTCTCATTGATGTTTAATTGCGAAGCGATTTTTTCCATGTTGCGGTGCGCAAGATCTCCGAAATTTTTCTCCAATAACTGAATGGCCAGTTGCGTCTTTTTGTCAGCCTGATCCCGTTGACGTAATTGTAGGAGTAAAAATTCTTTTATACTGGTACACCCAATGCCCATGGGCTCTAATCGCAGGAGTTGCCGTCTCACATATTCAATTTCAGCCGCTGCGATCACTTTATTTTTTTGGAATGAAATATCATCCGCTATCGACGACATGTCTTGTTCCAGCATCCCGTCATCACTCAGAGAATCAATGAGGTATTCGGCGATCATGAGTTGCATCGGATCCACCAGCAGCACCCGCACCTGTTCCTTCAGGTCCTTCCTGAAATCAAGATATTCAGGTATGGGACGTTGTGGCAAATCCGCGTCGGACAAGTAGTTATTGTGTTCTAATTTGTAATCCGGAATATCGTCCTCCTGGTACTCCGCCTGGTCCTGATATTCCTGGATCGTATCATCCTTCGAAGCTTCGGTTACATTGTCCTCTTCGGAAACACTTTCTTCCAGCACGGGGTTTTCGATTAATTCCTCCTGTATCCGCTGTTGAAGCCCGAGGGTGTTCAGGTGAAATAACTTAAGCAGCTGAATTTGCTGGGGCAGGACCGTGAAACTCTGTTTTTGGGAATGTACCTGGTTTAGCATGGTTGGGGTGTGTTCGTTCGACATAGCCCCCTCTGCAAGGCAGGCTCCAAATAGTCAGGATGGGTACCTAAGACAGTGTTATAAATGTAATCACATGGTTATCACTAGGATAGATATTGAATTCAACTTTGATGCTTTTCTCTGGCCATGAAAAAATGAAATGATTGGGGATGAACTTCCCCAATAATTCAATCGAATCAGGAATGCGTGAAGCTGTCTCGGGCGCCTTTCTGTAGAAGTTCCTCTACACTTTTTATGGAAGGAATTCACGAATGCCTGTGAATCCGCTGGCATGCCTATTTTAACTAAACACCCAAATGTTCTACCCTGGACGATTTCACTCCGAAAGAAACCTCAAAGTTTACAGGTTGAGTTTCTTTAAAAATGCAGCTATATGCTGCATTTTTTTTAAGACCATTCATTTAACACCAAGGCATGGGTAAAATTGTACGCTTCTATTATGACCCGGTTTCTTCACAGTATAAACGGGTACAGGTCAAATTGCGTCATCGCCTTCTGCGTGGATTCCAGTTTATGTTCCTGGCTACAGGAATGGCGGTGCTCATCGTGATCGGATACAGTTCGTACTTTGAATTACCCGGTGAGCTTGTTTTAAAAGACGAGATCGAGGGGCTGGAGTTCAATTACAAAAAGCTGGAGACGGAGGTGGCTTCCCTTCATCAGGTAATCTACGCCATTGAAATGAGAGACGACAACGTCTATCGAACCGTATTGGGTGCTGAGCCGATCGACAAGGCCGTACGCGAAGGAGGAGTAGGGGGTGCCGATCGCTACCAGGACCTTCGGGATAACAACACAAAATATGCTGCACTCGCGATCTCTTTGCACACGACCATCGACAAGCTGCGAAGGAAACTGTATGTGGAATCGGTTTCGCAGGATGAGTTGATGCGGCTGGCAGAGGACAAACAAAAACTATATGCTGCGATACCTGCTATTCAGCCTCTGGCAAACAAACGATTAACTGCACTGGCCTCGGGTTTTGGCCTGCGTTTGCATCCCGTTTATAAAGTTATCAAAATGCACACAGGAATAGATTTTTCATCCCGGGTGGGTACTCCTGTCTATGCGACCGCCGATGGCCGGGTGATTGCGGTGGAAAAAGACGTCCAGGGATATGGCAAAATGATCATCCTTGATCATGGATTCGGCTACCAAACCCGATACGCCCACCTCCACAGCTTCAAAGTAAAACTCGGCGAACATGTCAAACGCGGAGTGGCCATCGCCTATAGTGGCAATACGGGTGTCTCCACATCTCCTCACCTCCACTATGAAGTGCTGTTAAATGGAACGCAGATCAATCCCGTTCACTACTTTTTTAATGATCTCAGCCCCGCCGAATATGAGAAGATTGTTCAGTTG
>DATHFS010000506.1:0-3462 GCA_035317975.1 Cyclobacteriaceae bacterium
GTTGGTACGGGCCGATGGTGCGGTATGGCCTAGAGCAGGGAGTGGGTCAGCTCAATGTTATTTGGAATGCCCGGCCAGCCGAAGAAATGTTGAGCGACCCTTCGTTTCCGGATTCGCTTAAGGAGAAATTAAAATGGATTGAAACCGTACGCGCCCTGGCCATTGATTCCCTGGGCCTGAAGGACACCGAAAACTATAGAACCGTGTATGACCAACGAGGCAAAGAAGTGCTGTGGGTCGTCACGGCCTGTGAACCGTTTCAGTTGAAACCAAAGCTGTGGGAATTTCCCATTGTCGGTTCGGTTCCCTACAAAGGATACTTTGACAAGAGCAAGGCGGTGGCCGAAGGCAACGCGCTTGAGCAGGAAGGGTGGGATGTGAGCGTTCGCAATCCGGGCGGCTGGTCCACGCTGGGATGGTTTACCGACCCGATCCTTTCCGGAATGTTGGAGCGGAACGAAGGCGACCTTGCCAGTCTGATCATTCATGAAATGGTACACGCTACGCTGTGGGTAAAAGACAGCATTGATTTCAATGAGAACCTGGCGACGTTCATAGGAGATACGGCCGCCTACGATTTTCTAGCGTACCGCTTTGGAGGCGATTCAAAACAATACGATACCTATTTATATGAAGATCAGGACTACCGTCGCTATAGCCAACACATGTTGCGTGGAGCAACGGGCCTGGACAGTCTCTACCATACCTTTCAGTCAACGGATTCGCTATCAGAAAAAAGAAAAAAGAAAGAGGCCTTCATTCGGAAAATCGTCGCCTCCCTCGACACGCTTGCCCTGCACAACGCAAAGAAACCTTCTCAACGGTTTGCTCACCGGCTGCCGAACAATACCTACTTCATGTCCTTTCGACATTATCAATCCAGGTTGAGCAGGTTCAAAGTGGAGATGAATAATAAATTTCCGGGGAACCTGAAGGGGTACCTCCAGTACCTGGCAAAGAAGTATCCGATTTAAATTCGAAATTGTTTCCCGCAGATCTCGCAGATTTTCGCAGAATTGCGGCACGATTCACTACCAAGATCCCGCTGATTTAGTGAGAAAAAATAAATTAACTTGTATAAAGTATTTTTCCTCCCGGGATAGCGCACGTCAGCCCTGCGTAGTCTGCCCGAACTAAACTCCTCTCTTAGCGACGAATCTCCCGCAAAATCTGGTTTTACGGAAACAGTAGAATAACGTACAATAGTTCTGCGAAAATCTGCGCGATCTGCGGGAAACTCTCTTCGATCTGCGGGAAACTCTCTATCTATTACCGAATTGTTTACGAATTGTTAAGAACGTAACACTGGTTTTTAATTCGCTTAATTTCTCTCTACTTTTAAATCGCTTTTTGAACACACTAATTAAAAGAGGATTATGGGCAATAAGCCATCGCAGAAAGTGCTGGTCGTTGATGACGAAGAGCCCATCCTGGAATTGTTGAAATACAACCTGGAGAAGCAAGGATATGATGTAAAGATCGCCAGCGACGGTTTCATCGGTGTTGAATTGGCCAAACGCTTTCACCCTGATCTCGTGCTGTTGGACATCATGATGCCGAAGATGGACGGGGTAGAAACATGCCGTCAGCTTCGTGCCATCCCGGAACTTCAAAATACGTTTATCGTTTTTCTGACGGCCCGGTCGGAAGAGTACTCTGAGGTAGCGGCATTTGATGTCGGAGCGGATGATTACATTACCAAGCCGATCAAGCCCCGGGCGTTGATGAGCCGCATCAGCGCCTTGTTCAGAAGAGACTCCAAAAAGAAATCCACGGCTACCCAAATCACGGTGGGGAGTTTGACCATTGACCGCACCAGTTATACCATCAAAGTAAAAGGCAAGGAAATCAGCCTTCCGAAAAAAGAATTTGAGCTTTTGTTCTTTTTGGCCCAAAACCCGAATAAAGTGTTTAGCCGGGATGATTTATTGCAGAATATCTGGGGTTCCGATGTCTACGTTCTGGCCCGCACCGTCGATGTTCACATCCGCAAGGTTCGTGAAAAGATCGGAGATGATTATATTACCACTGTAAAAGGAGTGGGATATAAATTCAATCTCCGTTAATTATGGTTTATAGTGCCCGCACATTGGCGCTGCTGCTGGCAGTAACTATTGCTTTGGTTACTGTTTTGTTTCTTTCCCTGGTCCAGGGTATCGACCCCGTTGCGCTGATCGTGGCGACCATCATCAGCTTTTCAGCCTCCTACCTGCTGATCTTTGTGGTGCTTGAATTCCTGATTTTCCGCGAAATCAACAAGATCTATAAAATGATGGGCAAGTTGCGGAAAAAAGAACTGTCGGGTATTTCCAACGAAAAGTCAGGAGCGCTGAACCCCTTGCAGAATATCAATGAAGAGATCTATTCGTTCGCGACCCTCAAGCAAAAAGAAATCGATGAACTCCGGAAACTGGAAGCCTTCCGCAAAGAATTTATTGCTGACGTGTCGCATGAACTGAAGACCCCTATTTTCGCCGCGCAGGGGTTTGTGCATACGCTTCTCGATGGTGCAGTAAATGATAAAAATGTCCGCAACAAATTTCTAAAAAAAGCGGCCAAAAGTCTGGACGGTCTCGATGCGTTGGTGCAAGACTTGCTCACGCTTTCTCAAATCGAGACCGGAGATATTAAAATGCATTTTGACAACATCGACCTGTATAAGCTGTGTCTGGAAGTGGTTGATCAGTTTGAAGAAAAGGCAGAAAAGAAAAAAATCAAATTGCGGCTCGACGATCATCATCAAAAGATCATGGTCTGGGCCGATTGGCAGCGCATCACACAAGTGATGACCAACCTGGTTTCCAATGCCCTCAATTACACACCCGAAGAGGGCGAGGTGGCCGTCACCTTTGATATAGGAAAAAAGAATGTGACTACCCTTGTGCGGGATACCGGCGAAGGCATCCCGCTACAGCATCTGTCGCGGATTTTTGAGCGTTTTTATCGCGTTGATAAAAGCCGGAGCCGCGAAAAAGGCGGAACCGGTCTGGGTTTGTCGATCGTGAAGCACATCCTTGATGGCCACGGCTCACACCCTGACGTGGAAAGTAAAATGGGAAAGGGGTCGGTGTTTAGCTTTAAACTGGGGAAGTCCAAAGTGGATAGTTCGGGGGGTGAAAATGAATGAGGGGTTACAGGTTGCTGGTTACAGGTTTGTCCCTGAAACTTGAAACCTGTCCGAAGGACTCCGGACTCCTTCGGAGAAACTACCGAATTTCCTCCCCCGGTTTAGTCTTCCACCGCTCATGCATCCAAACCCATTGTTCGGGGTGTTTTCTTATTTGTTCTTCAATAAACCGGGTGAAATGCTGGGTGTTTTCGATCATGTCCTTTTCTTCGTCGCCGGTGGCAACGAGCGGCATCTCCGGAAGAATATGCATGTGCTGCCGGTTGTCATCACCCAAATAGATGTACGTCGGGACAATAGCCGCTCCGGTTTTCATCGCCAGGATGGTGGCACCC
>DATHFS010000507.1:0-2070 GCA_035317975.1 Cyclobacteriaceae bacterium
CCGGCAAACTCATCCTGACGATCGAAAACATTCTCTCCGTAAATGCAGCCATTGACATCATCGACAAGATGTTGGATTACAAATTCAGGTCGGCCAGGGAAACCATCTCTGTATAAGGTTCCAGGCCAACGACATCGTTGAAGGCATTAATCATGAGGACGCTTTTGTTGGCCGGTGAGTAGTACACTTCAATGAAAAACAGATCGACATTGTAAAGGTAAACTTTACAGTCCCGCCATTCGCGCGTGATCAGGTAGTCGGAGGAGCTCGTCACGACATCACACTTCTTTTCAAAGGAAGCATACTGAAAGTCTTTTATGGTTATCATTTCTGTTTATTTCGACAGGAACCTTCATAAGCATGCCAACGCGAAAATGGGCCGGAAATCAACTGCCGGGAAGCAAAACCGGACCAATTTGAATAGCGGGAATCCCAAATTTGGAGGCAGGGCATGGACAATATCCTGTCGCATCGGGTCGTTATTCCCTTCAGTACCTGGATCGGGGATTGATCAATAAAATCCTTACCCCTTGGAAAACATATAATTATCTCTTTATATTAGCGGTTGCGAAAACATCAACATGAACAAAATGAAGTGCTTTAAGGGTCTTTTACTTTTGGCTGGCGTTTCTTTCTTCATCACTTCCTGTTCGCTATTTGGCAATAAGGGAGGGAAGCCAACGGCTCAAAATCCCGGCCAGGTGAGCACGGCAACCGGGCTGAAGTACAATGAAGCCGACGGCGGGGGTTTTGCGGTAAACCCGTACGACCAGCAACCCGACGCTCCCAATATGGTTTTTATTGAGGGAGGCCGGGCCGTGATGGGGTCTTTTGAAGAGGATGTTATGTCCTATCGTGATAATATCGAGCGTACCGTGTCGGTGGCCTCGTTCTATATGGATGAGACCGAAATCGCCAATATTCACTGGCTTGAATACCTTCATTACCTCACCGTAGATTCTCCGCGCTCCTCGGATCCCAATGTGAAAGACGCCTATGCCCGGGCTCTTCCGGACACGGCTGTTTGGCGAGGAAAACTGGCCTTTAACGATCCTTATGTAGAGCATTATTTGCGCTATCCCGGCTTCCGTTACTTCCCGGTGGTGGGCATCACGTGGAAGCAAGCCAATGAATATTCCACATGGAGAACGGCTAAAGTGAATGACGAGCTGGCAAAGAAGTCGGGCAGGGAAGACATTAAGCCGACAGCAGGCGGAAGAATACCAATCGAATCAGGAGTGGTGGTTCCCAACTACCGCCTTCCCACAGAAGCAGAATGGGAGTACGCTGCCCAAGCCCTCATCGGTACACAATGGCTGGAAGAACTTCAGACTCACCAGCGGATTTATCCCTGGGATGGTCACGCTCTTCGCAATCCTTATGGAAAACAAATGGGTACGTTTCTCGCGAATTTCAAACGCGGAAGGGGTGACTACGCCGGTATCGCCGGCAGGTTAAATGACGGTGCACTGATCACATCTTATATTTATGAATATCCTCCCAACGATTACGGCTTATATAATATGGCGGGTAATGTGAGTGAGTGGGTTATGGATGTATACCGCCCGCTCTCCTACCAGGATTTTGATGACCTTAACCCTATTCGCCGGGATGACTTTTTGGATGACAATGATTCGTACAGAAACCGCTACTCCAAAACAAAAGACTCCACCAACCACATTACGTACGATAAGAACGGACGGGATCCTCAGACGTTCCTATCCCTCGTGTCGGACAAAGCGCGTGTATACAAGGGTGGTTCCTGGAAAGATGTAGCGTACTGGATGTCGCCCGGAACCCGCAGGTTTCTGGATGAAGATTCCGCTACAGCCACCATTGGTTTCCGTTGTGCGATGATTCGTGCCGGATCGAACTATTAATTTTCAATTCAGTTCTTATTGCATAACCCTCCGCCCACATGCGGGGGGTTATTCATTATTGGGCTTCGGCGATGCAGGCCACACTAAGTTCCTGGCAGCCTGCCATGATTAAATGCTGGCCGCAAGCCTCCAGCGTAGAACCGGTGGTGATGATATCGTCTACCAGCGGTATCCTTTTATTTACCAGAGT
>DATHFS010000508.1:0-3766 GCA_035317975.1 Cyclobacteriaceae bacterium
GTCCTCCAACTGGTTCAGGATACTCTCGCACGCGATGATAAGTTGCTTCATATCAATTCAATATAGTAAAATAAGTCTGAACTTCAACCCGGGACCAGGGACTACGGACGAATGACTTTTTTCCAGTTCTGGTCGCCCTTGATCATAAGTTCCTTCTCATTTTTATTCCAATCGGTTAGCGTATTGTTGCCCCAAAAGTTGTAAAATACGTAGAGCTTGCCATCCAGGATCTTGTAGGTCCCGGGGTCGATCTTTACCTTCTCCCCCGTTGCGCCCATGGCATAGGCGCACCATCCTCCATAGGCAGGCTCATACTTTTCCGGATTGGTCTTAAACTTGTTCAGATTGGCGGATGTGGCAAACCGGTATGTAATTCCTTTGTATAGGGTCGAGAGTTCCTCTTTGCCTTCCAGGGGTTGATGATCAAAGTAGCTGACCGGATCATATCCTTCCAATGCAATATTCTTTTTAATATTGAAATTCTTTTTTCTGACCTCCTCACCTTGTGCAAACAGGAGGGAGGTTATTGAAAGGAGAAAGGCAGAAAGCAGGAATAATTTTTTCATAGTCGTGCGGCACAGGGTATAGTAACGAAGAAGAAGAAAGTTCGTTTTAGGGAAGCAGGTCTTTGACGACTTCCCAGACAAGCTCCGGTTCATACCCCTTGGAAATGGCAAAACGGGCGACTTTGTTCCTTTTTTTAAAAATATTTATTTCGGGGGTTTGCTTCACCCTCTTTGCAATCAACCCTTTCAATGTTTTTGCATAATCCGATGCATCAATTTCATTGATCCCCCGCACAATGCAATTTTTGGTAAGCCCGCGATGCTCCAATTCGTGCTCAATCTTCAGGCGGCCCCACTGTTTCATCCGGAATTTGCCGCCGGCGAACGCCTTGGCAAAACGCTCTTCATTGAGAAATCCTTCGGTGATCAGCCGCGCGAGCAACTCATTCACCTCATCCGTGTGAAGGCCGTAATCAAATAATTTGCGCTTTACTTCCTGGTGTGACCGCTCCTGGTAGGCACAGTAGCGTTGGATTGCAGCAAGCGCCTCCTGTGGGGTCTTGATCCTGCCTGCCCGATCGGACGGCGATTCTGAATACGGACGGGTTGCCATTTGTTTCGACAATTCTGTGGAAACGGGACTGCCTACCCTACGGACTTCGCCAAGGCTACGGCAGTCAATGAAAGCTTCGGCAGGCCGGCCGGTGACCTGTAACCAGTAACGTGCATCATTTGACCAGCCCCTTATTTTTCAAAATACTCGTCAGAAATTTGCGCTCGTTTTCGGAATTGAAAATCTTGAAGGGCAAAAGAATAAGTTGGGCCTTATTGACAAACAGCAAAAAATAATCTTTCCCTACCTCCACTCTTTTGAACTGGTCCCACTTCAGGGGCATGCCTTCGCGCGCATTGAGTTTAATCATGATCTGCTGACTGGTGATTTCATACGAAAGCCTTTCAAAAAGCATCTTGCTCTGGTCCAATTGCGTTACCCCGTAAAATTGGATCCACCAAAAGAGCACGAACAACCCGGCCCCTGAAACCGCAGCAATAAACCACCAGTAGGTAGGAATCCAGAAGAATCCCAAACAAATCGCCAGCGCAATCAACCCCGCCCACCATTGCTCTCTTAAGATATTCTTCAGGGCCAGCCGCCTGTACTCTTTCTTTTCCAGCCGGTAATTCCTCGTTTTTACAATCATAGACTTAATCCCCTAAAGGGAGGCAAAAATAACTGTGATTTGCGGGATTTGTATGATTAGGTGTTTTATAATTTTCAGTCGTGGATTTTATGTATGGAAAACCAGATTGACAACCCTTTGCTCATTGCATTAGTTTTGCCCTCATCACCTCAAAAGATGAGCGCAGCATTAGAATCAACTGATTTTATCGCATCTAAAATCCATTTCTGGAAGGGAGAGAAAGTCCTCTTTGACTCTGATTTGGCTGTCTTATCCCTGCTTTTTGTTGTATACTTTTTCGGTACAATTATTTCATGAAAAGAATCACCGCTCAGACCCTCTTCAAACTAAGATCACCTTCAAACTAAGATCAAGACTCCTCGCCGAATGAGTCAATGCCCCGACAGAAATATAATCTACCCCACATTCCGCAACGGCTCTTAGCGTCGCCTCCGTGATTCCCCCGCTCGCTTCCGACTTATACTGACCGGCAATCCGGTTCACTGCCTCCTTCATTTCTTCCGTGCTCATATTGTCGAGCATAATTACGTCTACC
The DNA here is from genome assembly GCA_035317975.1 of Cyclobacteriaceae bacterium. GTDB lineage: Bacteria > Bacteroidota > Bacteroidia > Cytophagales > Cyclobacteriaceae > ELB16-189. The sequence continues at coordinate 2,244 of DATHFS010000508.1, forward strand.
CCGCCGACGCGCAACACTTCCTCTACTTCCTGTAAGGTCCTTGTTTCGATTTCAATTTTCTCCAAAGGGGTCCGTCGTTCGTCGGACAACTTCGCGTTCTTCTCCAGAAGGTATCTCTTCACATTCTCAATCGCAGGCCGGATCCCTCCCGCCAGGTCGATGTGATTGTCTTTGAGCATCACCATATCGTACAAAGCAAACCGGTGATTTTTCCCTCCGCCTATCGCTACCGCCCATTTTTCAGGAAGCCGGAAATTCGGCGTCGTTTTGCGGGTGTCCATAAGCCGGGCCTTTGTCCCCTCGATGAGGCGACAAAGCTTTTGCGTATACGTCGCAATGCCGCTCATTCGCTGCAAGCAATTCAATACCACCCGCTCCGTTGATAGGATCGATCGGGCTGATCCATCAACTATAAAAGCAACATCTCCTTTTCTTATTTCGTCGCCGTCCTTTTTGAAGAATTCCACCCGGAGACCTGGATCGAATTGGTGAAAGATTTTTTCTGCCAGTTCCAGTCCGGCCGCGATACCGTCGTCCTTGACTAAGAGCCTTGCCCGGCAGGTAGTGTCTTTAGGGATGGATCCAAGTGTAGTGTGATCCCCTTCTCCGATGTCTTCGGCTAAGGCAGCGCGGATAAATTGTTGAATGGCCCCTTCATTGAGATACGGCGGACGGATCATTCCTTAACGAAATTGATCTCATGGATAAGGTTCGCCCCCTCCACTTCTTTTAGGCGTATAAGGACATTATAACTTTCACCCGTGCCCAGGTAGCGGCCGATGGCAAACTGCAAACCGCCTTTGGATGACCCTGTGTGAACAATGTTGAAATCGCTCACCGGATGCTTCTTAAAGAAGTCGCGAAATACAAACTCAGCCTGCGCCTTGCTGTAGGTACTCACGTTTCCTTCCATATTAATATCGACGGACTGATTGAGGTATTTGACAAGCTCCTTGGCACTCCCTGCCTTCAGGGCCTCTTTCATCGGGGAAAATATATCCCCCTGCGCCCATACGTTGAGGGACAATAGGCCCAAAAAACCGACCAAAAACGCCATTCTCTTCTTCATATCAGTTTAGGTAAGAACCAAAATTATGCCATTTAATCAGAATTTTCAGAATTTGAGAGTTAACATCAGAATTTTCAGAATTTGAGAATTAAACTTAATTATCTAGAGCGATTCCAGCGGAATTCAACACTTGTCCAAACCTTCCATACCATCATTCTGAAAATTCTCAAATTCTGAGAATTCTGATCTTATATTTGCCGTTCCCTTTAATAACTGCTCCCCATGAATAAGAAAGTGCTACTCGTGATCCTGGATGGTTGGGGTATTGCCACGAACCCCAAAGTTTCAGCCATTGATGCCGCTCAAACCCCCTATATCAACTCTTTATATCGCACGTATCCACATAGTAAGCTTGAGGCCTCGGGATTAGCCGTCGGCCTGCCGGAGGGTCAAATGGGCAACTCAGAGGTAGGTCATATGAACATTGGCGCAGGGCGTGTAGTGTATCAAGAGC
>DATHFS010000509.1:0-3826 GCA_035317975.1 Cyclobacteriaceae bacterium
CACTGGACGTCATAAAACGAATAAAAAAATTATTGCCGAAAGTTCAGGCAACCCTTCCCACCTCCCTGAACGTACAGCCTTTATTTGATCAGTCCATTTTTGTCAAGGCTTCCATCGACGGGGTGGTTCGCGAGGGCATTATTTCTGCCTGTCTTACGGCAATGATGATCCTTGTTTTTCTGGGAAGTTGGCGAAGCACGATTATTGTTGCGATCTCCATTCCCTTATCCATCGTTGTCTCCATCATTGTTCTAAGTATGCTGGGCCAAACCATCAACATTATGTCGCTGAGCGGATTGGCGCTCGCCGTCGGAATACTGGTGGATGATGCAACGGTGGAAATAGAGAATGTCCACCGCAACATGGGGATGGGAAAACCCATGATACAATCTATTTTGGATGGGGCTTCCCAGATTGCCACGCCTGCCTTCGTATCGACGCTGTCGATTTGTATCGTATTCGTACCCATATTCTTTCTAACGGGCGTAACCAAGTTTCTCTTTGCGCCGCTGGCGATGGCCGTGATTTTTGCCATGCTGGCCTCCTATTTCCTGTCGCGGACCCTTGTACCCACGATGGTGCGGTACATGCTGTCGAATGAGATACATATTTATCAGGCCGCTGCCAAAGGCGAACACGTGGAGGGAGGTATCTTCTGGAGAATTCACAACCGGTTTAATGTATCTTTTGAAAAATTCAGGGCTTCCTACAAAAGTCTTTTGGAATTTAATCTAAAACACCGGGGTATCGTAACGGTTGTTTTTATCGTGACCGTCACCGCTTCCTTATTTATTATTCCATTCATCGGGCGCGATTTCTTTCCCACGGTGGATGCGGGGCAATTCAGGATGCACGTGCGCGCCCCTTCGGGAACCCGGATCGAAGAAACAGAGGTAATTTTTGAGGACATCGAAAACATTATTCGCCAGACCATCCCTAAAGATGAAATGGGACTGATCCTGGACAACATTGGTCTTTCAGGATCGAACGTTGCCTATTCGGACAATTCAAGCATCGGTCCATTTGAAGGTGAAATAAATGTTTCGTTAAATGCGAATCACCAACCGACCGAAAAGTATAAGCAGGAAATACGCAAAGAAATTGCCAGGCAATTGCCGGATGTGATTATTTTCTATCAAGCCGCGGATATGGTTACGCAGATATTGAACTTTGGATTGCCGGCACCGATCAATGTTCAGGTAGTGGGAAAAGATAAGACAGCGAATCTGAAAATTGCGAAGGAAATTGAGTCACGTATCGCTGCCATCCCGGGAGCGATTGACGTGCATCTCCAGCAGGTTTTAGACGTACCCCAGATTAAAGTCGATGTGGACCGCGTTCGCGCTCAGCATGCGGGCTTGAGCCAACGCGATGTGGCGAATAATGTATTGATCTCCCTGACTTCAAGCGGACAAACGGCGCCTAATTTCTGGCTCAATCCCAGGAATGGCGTCAGTTACCCCATCGCCGTGCAAACACCGCCGTATAAACTCACTTCAATTGCAGAACTGGAAGAAACACCTTTGATATCACCCACCCTGCAGCCGCAAATGCTGAGCAATTTTGTCACGACAAGCCGGGATGTAACGCCGGGCGTCGTTACGCACTACAACGTTGCGCCGGTCCTCGAGATATTTGCCAATGTGGAAAACAGTGATTTGGGAAGCGTGGCAGATAAGGTAGAGGACATCGTCAGAAGTTACCAGGGCAAATTACCCCGGGGAACCAGCTTGCAGACGAGGGGACAGATTCAGAGCATGAATGAGTCTTTCGCTGGTCTTGGGATTGGCCTCGTCTGCGCGATTATTCTGGCGTATTTGTTGATGGTTGTTAATTTTCAGTCATGGATGGATCCCTTGATTATCATCTCGGCTCTCCCGGGGGCATTGTCCGGCGTGCTTCTGATGTTATTCCTCTCCAACACCACCTTCAGCGTGCCCTCCCTGATGGGCGCCATGATGTGTATCGGGGTCGCTACATCGAATAGCATCTTGCTGATCACGTTTGCCAACGACGAGCGAATTGCCGGCAAGAGTGCTATGGAAGCGGCCTTGAGTGCCGGGTATACCCGGTTGCGCCCGGTCCTGATGACCGCGCTCGCCATGATCATTGGAATGCTTCCCATGGCACTGGGATTGGGGGAAGGGGGGGAACAGAATGCCCCATTGGGAAGGGCCGTGATCGGGGGATTACTCCTGGCAACCGTCACGACGCTGCTTTATGTCCCGTTAGTGTATAGTTATGTAAGAAGAAATACAGTGCCGGTTACCGAAGACGTTGCTTGATGATTATGAGTGAAAATACGATGCTAGCCGATCGTTCTAAAAAATCCTCCAGGGTCCTTTTTATTATTGTTGGGATTGGTGTAGTGGGTCTTTTTCTCTTTTTCGTTGTTCACTCCATTCAGAAAAGAAGAAGCGTAGCGGAGGCGGCAAGGTTAGCCTCCGCGCCGCACACCATAGAGGTTCGTGTTGTTTCGCCGTCGCTGGCTCCGGATACAACTATCATTTTATTGCCGGGAACAGTACAGGGGCATCGCGAAACGTCCCTGTATGCTCGGGTGAATGGTTACATCAGAAATTGGTATGTCGATATCGGAGACCCTGTAAAAGAAGGTCAGCTGTTAGCGGAGTTGGAAACGCCCGAGCTAGACCAGCAGCTTGCGCAAGCAAGAGCCAACCTGGAATTGGCTAAATCAAGTTTGGAAAGGGTAAACAGCGTAACGGTGGAAGGCGCTGTGTCCACGCAACAAAAAGCGGATCGCGATGGAGCCTATCGTGCGGCGCTCGCTTTGGTGAATCAACTCGAGGCCCAAAAATCCTTCCAACGCGTGGTAGCGCCCTTTTCCGGAATAATTACATCCAGAAGCATTGATATTGGCACCCTGGTAAACGCCGGCAGCGTGAGCAGTCAGCAACTCTTTACGATTGCCCAGGTCAATCAACTCCGGATTTTTGTAAATGTTCCCCAGTCTTTTGTCTCCAGCATAAAAATAGGTTCGAAAGCAAGCATCATCATACAGGAGATTGCCGCAGTTCCCGTTATCGGGAAGGTAACGCGTACCGCTGGTGCGCTAAATCCCGATACCCGGACGTTGCTGGTACAGGTCGAATTTGATAACCCAGGCCATTTGTATTTGCCGGGCATGTATGCAAAGGTGAAATTTGTGGTCAGAAGAACAACCCGTGCGATTATCATTCCCGCGAATACACTCGTTATCCGCACAGAAGGACCCGAAGTGGTTACGGTTACTCCGCAGAACACCATTGCCATGAAACGGATTACCATAAGGAAAGATAATGGAGCAACCCTGGAGATCTCGGATGGATTGAAAGGAGATGAACTCCTGGTGACGAATGCCAGCCTGGACTTAACGGAAGGGTTGAAAGTTTCAGTCGTACATAAATTATCTGAAAATTAGATCCGCTTGAATACGAACATGAGAGTTAAGCTGATTTGTTTTCTGATCATTTTCCTATCGGCCGCATGTAAGGTAGGTCCTTCTTACAAGACACCGTATGTGCCTGACCATTCATGGAATTGGAAGAATCAAACCATCCAGGATACGTCGGCTTCACCGGGGCAACCTCCGGCCTCCATGTTGGATACCCGAACCGAAAGCATCGCGCTGGATAGCAAATGGTGGCATGTATTCAGTGACGACACGCTGGACCAACTTGTTCAGACGGCGTTGGACAACAATCCTACCCTTAAGACATCCGCTTTCCGCATCCTGGAATCAAGAGGATTGGTCAGCAGTGCCAGGTCTACTTATTATCCGGTCTTAACAGTCGATCCCAGCATCAGCCGCAATCAGCTATCCGGT
>DATHFS010000510.1:0-4922 GCA_035317975.1 Cyclobacteriaceae bacterium
CCGTACTATCAGCAGTCCTGCAAGCCCCGATACCAACCCGGTCAGGGCCGTGAAGACCGACCACAACAAAACAATACGGATAAAGACAGCGCGTGGACCGATGCGGTCGCCGAGTGCCCCTGAGGGAATTTCAAATAAGGCGTAGGACAACGAAAAGGCGGCGAGCACCCATCCAAATTGCTCGTTGGTCAGACTGAATTCCGATTTTACCCGCGTTCCTACTATGGAAATACAAATGCGGTCGAGGTAGGTCAACGTGGTTAGGGAACACAATAACAGGGTTACACGATTTCGGTACGACATAGATCAATCCAAGATCAATGAAAAATTTAAGATTTAAAACATTTAACTTGCTCAATCAACCTTATCAAAATTGATCACTATTTTTTCTAATCAGTTCACAGCCGTTGATTTGATGATCTTCTATCTCGTCGCCCTGTTCATCGGCATGGCCAAGACGGGTGTGCACGGAGCCGGCATGATCGCCGTTCCGTTGCTGGCAGGGGTATTCGGAGGCCGCACTTCCAGCGGTGTCCTTCTTCCCATGCTTGTCTTTGCCGACTTGATGGGTGTTCAATATTATCACCAGCATGCCTCGTGGAAGCATTTAAAAATTCTTTTTCCCTGGGCGGCGGGAGGAGTAATTGCCGGGGCGATTGTCGGCAATTATATTGACGATGCCCTGTTCAAAATGGTCATGGCGATTATTATTGTCGCCAGTGTGGCGATCATGCTGTGGCTGGAGCGGGGTGACAAAGAGAAAATACCGCATTCCAAAGGGTTCGCAGTAGTGACGGGCGTTGCCGGCGGCTTTACTTCCATGGTCGGCAACCTGGCCGGAGCAGTGATGGCGGTATACCTTCTTGCTATGCGCTTGCCGAAAAATGCCTACATCGGTACCACTGCCTGGTTCTTTATGGTCACCAATTGGTTCAAGGTTCCGTTTCATGTTTTTATCTGGCATACCGTGTCCGTCAACACGTTCTTATTGGATCTGACGACCATTCCGTTTATCGGTCTGGGGGCTTACCTGGGCATTGTCATTGTCAAAAAAATCCCGGAGCGATTTTACCGTTGGTTTATTATTGCAACCACGTTAATTGCCGCAGTGTTCATGTTGATCTAACGGCTCCATGCAAAATCATATAAAGCCACTTGACCATTTCCTCGCCTGGGCAGAAAAGAATGCAGCGATCCGGGGTGTGATCTTGACGGGGTCGAGGGCCGCCAGCGGCGCTACCAACGACAGCTTGTCCGACTATGACGTCGCCATTTTCGGAGGTGATGATTTCATAAAAACGGATGGTTGGTTAGATGAATTCCAGGAATTTTGGGTTTGCATTCACGACCAATTTCATCTGCTGGGAATCGAGATCCCTACGCGGCTCGTCATCTTTAATGACGAACTGAAGATCGATTTCTCGTTCCATCCCATGCGCATTCTTAATAAGATCCTTTCTACTCAGGAGGTACCCGACGATTTCAACATTGGGTATACGATTTTGCTCGACAAGGATAACATACTAAGCCAGATAAAGGCACCCACTTTCAAAGGATTCAGTATAAAAAGGCCAGGTGAGGACGATTTCAGAAAGAACGTCGACGAATTTTGGTTTGAGGTCTTTCATGTTGCAAAGTACCTGAGCCGAAATGATTTATGGGCTGCAAAATTCAGGGACTTTTCAACGAAGAACCTACTTCTTCAAATGCTGCAATGGAATGAAGGCTCAAAAAGGGAATGGGGTTTTAGTCCCAAACCCCATGGAAAAGAAATGAAGGGTTGGGTTGACGCCAACACCTGGGAACGGTTGCATGCCTGTTTCGGAAGTTTTGACTCGGCGGATTCCTGGACGGCCCTCCAAGCCACCGTTCAACTTTATCGTGAGGTTGCCATCGAGACAAGTCGTTCATTGCATTACGCCTATAACCAAAACCTGGATGATCGCATCTCCAAATTCATTAAAAAGGCTATAACCGGTTTGGCCCGTTAAATTACCGTTTCGTTTTAATTTCTTTACCCGCAACGGCCCTGAATTCATGCGCAATTTATTTTCACAGCCTCCGTTTATTAAATACGTTTTTTTTGGTAGTATTGGATTAAATCAAAACCGCAATCGTTATGTCAAAAGGACAAGACAAAAAGAAAGAAGACAAGAAAAAGCCCCTGAAAACGCTGGATGAAAAGAGGGCTGAGAAAAAGGCAAAGAGAGAACAGAAGAAATTCTGAGGAACCAGGATTCTTACCGGGAGAGGAGGTTATCACCCATGATCCGGTTCATCACCTCCTCTCTCAGGTTCCTGCTGATGGGTATTCTTGCTGTGTCGATTACAAGCTCGTTGCCTTCGACGGACTTGATTTTTGAAAGGGATACCACATACGACTTGTGGACGCGGATGAATTTTGCTTTCGGGAGCTGTGCTTCCAGACCACGGAGGGTCATGTAGGTGATCACTTTTCTATCCGCCGTGCGGATGATCACATAGTTCTGCAGCGCCTCGATATATAAGACTTCGTCGTACTGTACTTTTTCATACTTGCTGTCGCACTTAATAAAAAAATAATCCGGCAACGTTTCTTTTTGTGATTCCGACTGGTGCCGGAGTCGATAAAAATCAAGTGCTTTATTGGCCGCTTTCAGGAACCGTTCGAAGGAAATAGGTTTCACCAGGTAGTCCATCACATTCAACGAATACCCTTCCAGGGCATGTTCAGGATAGGCCGTAGTGAAGATCACCATCGGCGGGTTGCGCAGTGTTTTGAGGAAGGCGATACCGGAAATTCCGGGCATACGGATATCCAGAAAAATCAGGTCCACCACCCCTTGCTCCAGATACGAAACCGCTTTCATGGTATTTTCACATTTGGCTACCAAACGCAAAAACCCGACTTCCTTTACATACTCTTCTATTCCCTTCCGGGCCAGGGGTTCGTCGTCGATGATGATGCAGTGGAGAGTCATGGTTTCCCGCTGATCACGGTTTGGTTTCCCGCTGATCTCGCAGATTTACGCAGAAGAAATTCAAATTTGTTTCCCGCAGATCTCGCAGATTTACGCAGAAGAAATTCAAAATTTGTTTCCAGCAGACCTGCCTGCCCCGATGCATCGGTGGTCCGACGAAGCCTTAGCGAAGTCGGATCTTGCAGATTTAAGCAGAGCTGAGCAATCGATTCTGCGTAAATCTGCGGGAGACACTGCCGAGATTCTGCGGGAGATAATTTCATCTAATCTTCAACTGAAGTTCGACTTCAAATGTCCTTGCTGTTTCGCGAATGGTGAGTTCGTGGCGGTCCGGGTAAAGCAGTTCCAACCTTCGCCGCACATTTTTCAAACCAATTCCTCCGGCTTCGGCAGGGCGTTCCTCCTTCGTGTTGAATACCGTCATGCGAAATATATTCCCCGTTCTGAACAGGTTGATCCTGATCTCATTCCTGACGCTATGGGAGACGTGTTTGAAGGCGTTTTCAACAAATGGAATCAGTAGAAGCGGTGCAATAGTAAAGTTCGCAACTTCGTCCTCACAATCAAATGCAATAGTGTCGTACTCCTCCTTGCGCATCCGTTGCAGGCCGGTATAATTTCTTAAATAATTCACTTCTTTCTCCACCGCTATTTCCTGCCCGTTACACTCGTATAGCTGGTAGCGCAACATTTCTGAAAACGTCAACACGGTTTCCCGAGCGGTGGTATTTTGCATATCGATTTGAAAGTAGATGGTGTTGATAGAATTAAAAAGAAAGTGCGGATTGATTTGCGCTTTCAGATAATCCAGTTCGGTATTTAATTTTTCGATCTGAATTTTCCGTATCAATTCCTTCTGAACGTACCATTCCTTACTCAGGTAAAGCGCTACACTGAACGCCACATAAAACAAGGCGATCGAACCGTTATAAAACGTGTTGTGAAAGAAATGCCGCTGTTCTTCGTCGCCGATGACATAGCCGTACAAATAGACATCATGGGCATTTTTGGCCAGGGCATACAAGACCAGGCTGAACGGCAAAAGGAAAATATACGCTGGATATTTTTTTTGTTGGATGAAACGCGGGATAAGAATGAACAAATTCAGGTAGATCACTGCCGCCAGCAACGTATTTCTCACCACGATTTCCACGAGAAACTGGCCGACGCCCGCCTTCTGGATCAGACCGAGCCGGGTGTAGGCGTGGAAGAATACCGTACCGATCCAGAATAATCCGTGATCGAACTTGTATTTCCAGAAGCGATCCATTCCGAAAATTAGGGTTTTTTGAACTTACTCAGTTATGGCCAAATCGCATTTCGTCAAGAATAGTGGACTCGTCGTCAGATCAAGTTGATCAATACGCTATTTCACTCGGGATTAATCCTTGCCTTTCTTCTTGTCAGGACGCTCAGACCTGGATTTATTCTTAGAAGGCTGAGGTTGTCGATTCCCGTCCCCACCCGGGCTACTTTTCAACTGGCCTGAATTTGACTTTCGTTGGGGCTGTCCTTTGTATCGTTCCGAGATCGGCCTCACGTTGTTCAAACCTTCAATTTTAGCCGGTGACGTTTTCCGACCGAGATCTTCATCCCGTTGAATTTGAGGCTTATACGTCCGCAAATTACGCTTAGTCAAATCCTGGCCAGGCTTGGTATGTTCCTGAACGACAACTTGCCTGACCGGCTTTCCCTTAATTTTCTGAACGTCATTCCCTTCCGGTCCGGCAATATAGGTGACGTTACGCTGCTTGTCCGACCGGGTGTGCTGTATCAGGGTTGTGTTATTGATGATAGTTGTGTTGCTGGTCCTGTTAACTGAATGGGAATACACTTTGCTGTTGTCAATGTCTCTATCCCTTACAAAGGTCCAACGTTCGCCGGGCATTCGATACCCTCCTCCAAAAACGGCATCGATTGAGATCCGCGGTTCCAGTGGTGCCCAACCATAATAACCTCCAC